>NZ_JAXAVW010000031.1:0-138593 GCF_033949945.1 Lentzea miocenica | reverse complement strand
CGTTCGCCGCCACTCGCTGGGGAGCATGCCGAACGCGACTCGGAACCGCCGGGTGAAGTGGGTCTGGTCCTTGAAACCCCAGCGCCGGGAGATCGTGCCGATGGAACGGTGCCGGGAACCGGGATGGACCAGTTCGGCCTTCGCCTGGTCCAGCCTGCACGTGATGATCCACTGCTCCAGGCGCAGGCCGGCGTTGGCGCAGACGCGGTGCAGGTGACGGGGCGAGATGGCGAGCGCCGCGGCGATGGTGCCGGGGCCGAGGTCCGGATCGCGCAGGTGCTGGCGCACGTAGGCGCGGATCTGCACGATCAGGGTCTGCTCGACGATGTCACGGGTGCCGGCCACGTCCTCGACGGCCGTCGCGATGAGAGCGCGGGCGAGCTCGATGCTCGCGGCACCCAGCATGTCGGCCGCCGGGCCGTCGCTGAGTCGGTCCGCGTTCCTGGTGATGTCCAGCACGTGGCGGCTGAACAGCCCGTACAGCGGGCTCGATCTCAGTCGTGGCCCGGCGCGCCGCACGAGGTCGACCGGTAGTGCCAGGTCTTCAGTCCACGTGTTGAGCGATTGTGCCGCACCGAAACCACGCCATCCGAAGGTGAACGGCTGACTGACGTCCACCACCAGGATCTCCCCGGCGGGCACCATCTGGAGGGTCGTTCCCACCTGGTATCGGGCCACACCGCTCTCGTGCACACCGATGGCGATGTGCTCGCCCGACGTCGAGCGGGCGGCCTTCGCGGTGCGGACGTTGGCGAAGCCGGTCGACTCCGCGCGCAGGATCGACGCGGAACCGAACGTCCAGAGGTCCACCCTGGCCCGCACCGGCTCGTCGTCCTCCACGTCCACCCGCGTCACCCCGGCGGCCTCGCACATCGTGGTGATCAGCACGTCCCGCCGATCGCGCGGCGCGAGCGTCGCGGTGTCGAGCAAAACGGCCATGCGACGTCCCCCTGTCACCCCGGCTGGTGTTGGCGTTGTGAGCCGACGGCACGGCGCTGTGAACCGATTTGGCGCGCAGGCTTGATCTTAGGCTCTGACCGTCCTGGCGCGGACAGCTCGCATTCGTCGACTTCGGAAGGGCCGCAACATGAAGACCATCGTCCTGGTCCACGGTTTCTGGGTGACTCCGCGCAGCTGGGAGCAGTGGATCGACCGCTACCAGAGTGCCGGTTACCACGTCGTCGCCCCCGCCTACCCCGGTTTCGAGGTGGAGGTCGAAGCGCTCAACGCCGACCCGTCGCCGATCGAGGCGGTCACCGCGCCTGCGATCATCGAGCACCTCGAGTCCGTCATCAGACAGCTCGACGAACCGCCGATCATCATCGGCCACTCCGCGGGCGGTGCGTTCACCCAGGTCCTGCTCGACCACGGCTTCGGTGCGGCGGGCGTGGCGCTCAACTCCGCGCCGACAGAAGGCGTGCTCGTCACCCCGTTGTCCCAGATCAGGTCGACGTTGCCGGTGCTGAAGAACCCTGCCAACCGGCACAAGGCGGTCGGCCTGACCCCGGAACAGTGGCGCTACGCGTTCACCAACACCTTCACGGAGGAGGAGTCGCTGGCGCTCTACCAGCGCTATCACGTGCCGGCGTCCGGGCGGATCCTGTGGGGCGGTGTGCTGGCCAACTTCATCCCCGGCCCGCAGGACATCCACGTCGACTACCACAACGACAAGCGCGCCCCGCTGCTGTTCGTGTCCGGCAGCGAGGACCACATCATGCCGCCGTCGGTGCAGCGTTCGAACGCCAAGCACTACAAGTCGGACACCGTCACCGAGATCAAGGAATACGAAGGCAAGGCCCACCTGCTGCCCGCGCAGGAGGGCTGGGAACAGGTCGCCGACGACGTCCTGGCCTGGGCCGTCGAACACGCCGGCTGGCAAGCCTCGACCAGCGCGTGAAGGACGTCCGCATCACGCACATCGGCGGACCTACGGTGCTGATCGAGGTCCACGGATGGCGTCTGCTCACCGACCCGACGTTCGACGCCCCCGGCCGGAGGTACGCCTTCGGCTGGGGCACGTCGTCGCGAAAGCTGACCGGCCCCGCGATCGCGGCCGGCGCCCTGGACCCGATCGACGCCGTGCTGCTCACCCACGACCACCACGCAGACAACCTCGACGACGCCGGCCGCGCCCTGCTGCCCACCGCCGGCACGGTCGTCACCACCGCCACCGGCGCCCGGCGGCTCGGCAACGCCCGCGGCCTCACCCCGTGGGCCACCACCCGCCTCGACGCACCGGGGCGGCCGTCGATCGAGATCACCGCGACACCGTGCCGGCACGGCCCGCCCCTGTCCCGTTCCATCACCGGCGACGTCATCGGCTTCGCGCTGCACTGGGACGGCCAGGACCACGGCGCGCTGTGGATCTCCGGCGACACGGTGCTGTACGACGGCGTTCGCGAGGTCGCCGGGCGCGTCGAGGTCGACCTGGCCCTGCTGCACCTCGGTGGTGTCCGCTTCCCGATCACCGGGCCGCTGCGCTACACGATGACCGCCGCCGACGCCGTCGAACTGTGCCGGCACCTGCGGCCGCGCACCGTCATCCCCGTCCACTACGAGGGCTGGCAGCACTTCCACCAGGGCCGCACCTCCGTCGAACCGGTCTTCGCCGCCGCGCCTGATGTCCGCGGGCTCGTTCGCTGGCTGCCGCTGGGCGTCGGAACAGCTCTCTAGAACAGCTGGTTCGCCAACCTCGCAACCGCTTGCGCGGGAACGTCCAACCAGGACTCGGGTCGTCCGGGTGCTCACAGCGGTGTGTTCGAGTTCCATGAGCGGCACGTCGGCTGAGGTCACGCCTGGGAGGTCGGGAAAGGGGCGGGTTTCGTTTCCGGCAGGTTTCTGTCCGGTCGGACTAGTGCGGAATTGCCCTGAACAGGGTGAAGATGTGGACCATGGAACGCCGAGCCCGCACCTCAGGACTGCGCCGCAGCCGCACGGTCACCACGCCGAGGCTCGGTGAGCTGTTCAACGGCTATCTCAATCCCGAGCGCCCGCATGCCGGCGCCTACGACGAGATGTTCTCCACTGACAACGGGGTGCGGAGTGCTTACCGCGCGCTGTACGAGTCGGTGGCTCCGTCGCAGGTCAACGAGCTGAACGCGCGCTCTGAGGCGTTGGGGCGGGCCTTTGTCGACCAAGGGATCACGTTCTCGCTGAGTGGGCAGGAACGGCCGTTTCCGCTCGACCTGATTCCGCGCATCATCACCGCCAGTGAGTGGTCGAAGCTCGAAAAGGGCATCGTTCAGCGGGTCCGGGCGATGGAGATGTTCCTCGCGGACATCTACGGGGACGCTCAGATCGTCCGGGATGGAGTGTTGCCGCGGCGTCTCATTACGAGCTGCGAGCACTTCCATCGAGAGGCCGCGCTCATCAACCCGCCGAACGGGGTGCGCCTTCACGTTTCGGGTGTGGACCTGGTGCGGGACGAGCAGGGGACGTTCCGGGTTCTTGAGGACAATCTGCGGTGCCCGTCCGGCGTCTCGTACGTCATGGAGAACCGGCGGACGATGGCTCGGGTGTTCCCGGACCTGTTCGCGCGGCATCGCGTGCGGGCTGTAGGCGACTATGCGGTTCACCTACTACGTGCGCTCCGGAACGCGGCTGCGCCCAATGCTGCGGACCCGAACGTTGTAGTGCTGACGCCTGGGTTGGCCAACAGTGCGTACTTCGAGCACTCGCTGTTGGCGCGGCAGATGGGTGTGGAGCTGGTTGAGGGGCGGGACCTGTTCTGTCGCGACAACTTTGTGTACCTCCGCACGACTGAGGGGGAGCGCCAGGTTGATGTCATCTATCGGCGCATCGACGACGACTTCCTGGATCCTGTGCACTTCCGGCCGGACTCGGTGCTGGGCATCGCCGGGCTGTTGAACTCGGCTCGGGCGGGCAATGTCGTCGTGGCCAACGCTGTGGGCAACGGGGTGGCGGACGACAAGCTCGTTTACACGTACATGCCGGAGATCGTGCAGTACTACCTCGGTGAGAAGCCGTTGCTGCCCAACGTGGACACGTTCAGGTGTTGGTTGCCGGACGAGCGGGGGCACGTGCTGGACCGCCTCGACGAGCTCGTGGTGAAGCCTGTTGAGGGGTCTGGCGGGTACGGGATCGTGTTCGGGCCGGATGCGACGGTTCGGGAGCTGAACTCGTTGCGGAAGCGGATTCGGAACAACCCGCGCGGGTGGATCGCGCAGCCCGTGGTGCAGTTGTCGACGGTGCCGACGAAGATCGGCGACAAGCTGGCGCCGCGGCACGTTGACCTTCGGCCGTTCGCGGTGAACGACGGCAACTTCATCTTCGTGTTGCCCGGCGGGCTCACTCGGGTGGCGTTGCCGGAGGGCAGCCTCATCGTGAACTCGTCGCAGGGCGGCGGTTCCAAGGACACCTGGGTGCTCGCGCCGAAGTCGTCCACTGTGGAGCGTGAGCTCGCGGAACCGGGGTTGGCCGGCGCGACCAAGATGAAGTCGACGGCCGCCGAGCAGGGGCCGGAGCTGACCACTTCACAGCAACAGCAACAGCAGCAGTAGGGAGGCGCGAAATGCTGGCACGCAATGCGGAGTCGCTGTACTGGATCGGCCGCTACGTCGAACGGGCGGACGACACGGCGCGCATCCTCGACGTCTCGGTCCACCAGCTGCTGGAGGACGCGACGGTGGACCCGGACGCCACGTCGCGGCAGTTGCTGACCGTTCTCGGGATCACGCCGCCGGAGGGCGCGGATCAGTTCGACGTGTGGTCGCTGACCGAGCTGGTCGCCTACAACAAGGACAACCCCAGTTCGATCGTGGCGTCGGTGAACAGCGCGCGGGAGAACACGCGTGGTGCCCGTGAGGTCGTGTCGACCGAAATGTGGGAGTGCCTGAACGCGATGTGGAACGCCGTCGCTGAACGGCAGACCTACGCGCGCACGATGGGTCCGCACGCATTCTTCTCGTTCGTTGAGGAACGCGCGGCGATGTTCGCTGGGCTGGCCGACTCCACGATGTCGCGCGACGACGGGTGGCGGTACCTGGTGCTCGGGCGGTCCGTTGAGCGTGTGGACATGATCGTGCGGTTGTTGTTGGCACGCGTTGGCGACCGTGCGTCGTCGCCGGGGTGGGTCACGGTGTTGCGGTCGGCCGGCGCGCATGACACGTACTTGCGGACGTACCGGGGCGCGTTGGACGCGTCGCGCGTTGTGCAGTTCTTGTTGTTGGACAGGCTGTTCCCACGTTCGGTGTTCCACGCGCTCAGGCAGGCCGAGGCTTGTTTGGAGCAGTTGGAGAACCAGCCGTCGGTGCGGGTTGGGGCGCGGGCTGAGGCGCTGAGGTTGTTGGGCAAGGCGCGGAGTGAGTTGGAGTTCCTCAAGCCGCACGACTTGCTGGACGACCTGCCGAAGCGGCTTGCGGCGTTGCAGAAGACGGTTCGCGATGTTGGTGAAGCCGTGTCGCAGCAGTACTTCCACGTGTCTCCGTGGGTTGCCTGGACGAACACCGAGGTGGGCTGACCATGAGCTGGCGAGTGCGTGTCGTGCACACGACGGGTTATCGGTACGAGGCACCGGTTGTGCAGTCGTACAACGAGGCACGGCTGACTCCGCGTGGGGACAGGCGGCAGAACGTCGTCGTCTCGCGCGTTGAGACCACACCGGCTACGCGTGCTTATCGCTACACGGACTACTGGGGCACCGAGGTCACGTCCTTCGACCTGCACGCGCCGCACAAGGAACTGAAGGTCGTCGCGTCGTCGGTGGTCGAGACGAGCGCGGAGATCGAACCTGTCACCACTGGTTCGTGGAGTGACGTGCGCGCGGACAACCTGGTGGACCGGTACACGGAGTTCTTGGAGCCCACGCGGTACACGCCGCGCAACCGTGAGTTGCTCGCGGTGGCACGGGAGTTGAAAAAGGGGCAGACGCCGTCGGATGCGGTGCTGGCCGCGTCGCAGTGGGTGTGGGAGCAGTTGAAGTACCAGCCGGGGTCTACCGGTGTGCACAGTTCGGCTGTTGACGCGTGGCGGGAACGCAAGGGCGTGTGTCAGGACTTCGCGCACCTGACGTTGGTGTTGTTGCGCGGTATGGGGATTCCGGCTCGCTATGTGTCTGGATACCTGCACACGAAGGAAGATGGCGCGCTGCGAGAGACAGTGCGCGGCGAGTCGCACGCGTGGATCGAGGCGTGGACTGGCGGGTGGTGGGGGTACGACCCCACGAACGCGATGCCGGTCGGTCCACGGCACGTGTGGGTGGCACTTGGGCGCGACTATGCGGATGTTGCGCCGTTGAAGGGCATCTATTCGGGAGGGGCCGCAACGGCGTTGGAGGTCACTGTAGACATCACGCGACTTGCATAGACCGCACCGTTTCACCCGAATGAGCGGCTTCGTGCCCCAGGGGCAAGCCCTACCGTCGATGTATGACTGTGATCACATCGACTGTGTGCAGCAGGGTTCTGGGTGACGAGCTGCGTCGGCTGCGGGAGTCCTGCACGGAGTTCAAGGCCGCCGCGTTTGCCGTGCAGCTCGGCTGGGATCCGAGCAAGGTGTCGAACGTCGAGCGAGGCAAGGTGCGGGCCAGCGAGATCGATCTCGTGCAGTACATATCGATGTGCGGCAAGGACATCGACTTCTTCGAGGACTTCCGCCAGCGGTACCAGAACGCCTTCGACGAGTACGTGGTGCAGGTACCGGACAATCTGCGCACAGTCGCGATGGCTGAGTCGACGGCGACGACGATCACCAGCTACAGCACGCAGGCGGTGCCGGGGTTGGTGCAGACAACGGAGTACACCGACGCGTTCTATCGGCTCGGTGGGTTCATGTCCGAGGAACGAATCGCGGCCAACCTGCGGTTCCGCGCGGATCGCCAGGCGATCCTGCGACGCCACGATCGGCCGGATTGCTTGTTCTACGTCCATGAGATAGCGCTGCAACAGCGCGTGGGCGATGCCCGAACGATGGAGGCCCAGTACCGCCGGCTGTCGTTCGACACTCACGTCATCCGGATCGTGCCGCTTGACGTGGTGGTTCCCGCGTACGGCTGCGTGCTGTGGGAGTTCGAGAAGTCGAAGCCGGTGGCGTTCAGCGAAACCAATCTCGCGCAGGTGTTCGTGCAGGATCCTGGAGCTATCGCGCGGACCAGGCTGCTCTTCGATCACCTGGATGAAGTGGCGTTGGATGCGGGACAATCGCGGAGGAAGCTGGAGGAGTACATCAGCCCACCGCGAGAGGAATTCGATGGCCGAGGTCCGCGCTTGGCGTAAGAGCAGCTACAGCGGTGCTACCGACGGCGCTGAGTGCGTCGAGGTTTCGTTCGCCCAGGACGTACTGATCCGTGACTCCAAGAACGCCGACGCGGGCACGCTGATGGTCAGCGCACCCGCGTGGCGTGCGTTCGTTCAGCGCCAGCCGTGACGATCGCGTAGGACGTCCACGACCTGGCCGAAGGCGGCGGGTGCCAGCACGGCGCCCTCACGCCGGATGTCGTCGTCCGAGTCGAGCGCGAAGACGCGGTCGAGGCGGAGGTAGGAGGGGCGGCCCTCGCGGTCCCAGGCGCCCGCGCCCAGTTGCATGAAGTCGTCGCGCGGCTCCTTCGAGGAGAGCATCAGGGCGACCAGTTCGCCCTTGGCGCGGCCCACGACCAGCAGCGGGCGGTCCTTGCCGCGGTTCGCGTCCTCTTCGAAGGGCACCCAGGCCCAGACGACCTCGCCGGGGTCCGCGTCGCCGTCCATCGAGGGCTCGTACTCGAGTTTCGCGGCGTTGGCGGCGTCGTGGATTTCGCGGACCGCGCCCTTCGCGGGGCGGGGGTCCTCACCGTTCATCAGCACGGACGCACCCTAGTGGTGCAGAGCACGTCGGCCACTATGGGACCATAAGGGGACACCCGTCCGATTTTTTGTTGAGGACTGCCTTGACCACGTTCGCCGACACGACCTTCACGCCGCCGGAGCTCATCCGGAACTTCTGCATCATCGCGCACATCGACCATGGCAAGTCCACCCTGGCCGACCGGATGCTGCAGCTCACCGGCGTGGTCGACGCGCGGGCGATGCGAGCTCAGTACCTCGACCGCATGGACATCGAGCGCGAGCGCGGCATCACCATCAAGGCGCAGAACGTGCGCCTGCCGTGGCAGCTCGACGGGCAGGACGTCGTCCTGCACATGATCGACACGCCTGGTCACGTCGACTTCACCTACGAGGTGTCCCGCGCGCTGGAGGCCTGTGAGGGCGCCGTGCTGCTGGTCGACGCCGCGCAGGGCATCGAGGCGCAGACGCTCGCGAACCTGTACCTGGCGATGGAGAACGACCTCACCATCATCCCGGTGCTGAACAAGATCGACCTGCCCGCCGCGGACCCGGACAAGTACGCCAAGGAGATCTCGCACATCGTCGGTTGCGAGCCCGAAGAGGTGCTGCGCGTCTCGGCGAAGACCGGTTTCGGCGTCGAAGCGCTGCTCGACGAGGTCGTGCGGAAGGTTCCGGCCCCGGTCGGCGCCTCGGACGCCCCGGCCCGCGCGATGATCTTCGACTCGGTCTACGACACCTACCGCGGCGTCGTCACCTACATCCGCGTCGTCGACGGCAAGATCACGCCGCGCGAGCGCATCAAGATGATGTCGACCGGTGCCACCCACGAGATCCTCGAGGTCGGCATCGTCTCCCCGGAGCCCAAGCCGTCGCAGGGCCTCGGCGTCGGCGAGGTGGGCTACCTGATCACCGGCGTGAAGGACGTGCGCCAGTCCAAGGTCGGCGACACCGTCACGTCGGAGCGCAAGGGCGCCACGCAGCCGCTGGCCGGCTACCGCGAGCCGCGTCCGATGGTCTACTCCGGCCTGTACCCGGTCGACGGCTCGGACTACCCGGAGCTGCGTGAGGCGCTGGACAAGCTCCAGCTCAACGACGCCGCGCTCACCTACGAGCCGGAGACGTCCGCGGCGCTGGGCTTCGGCTTCCGCTGCGGCTTCCTCGGCCTGTTGCACCTGGAGATCACCCGCGACCGCCTGGAGCGCGAGTACGGTCTCGACCTCATCTCCACCGCCCCGAACGTCGTGTACCGCGTCGTGATGGAGGACGGCACCGAGCACGTGGTGACGAACCCGTCCGACTGGCCGGAGGGCAAGCGCGCCGAGGTCTACGAGCCGATCACCAAGTGCACCATCATCGCCCCGTCGGACTACATCGGCGCGATCATGGAGCTCTGCCAGTCCAAGCGCGGCCAGCTCGGCGGCATGGACTACCTGTCGGAGGACCGCGTCGAGCTGCGCTACACGATGCCGCTCGGTGAGATCATCTTCGACTTCTTCGACTCGCTGAAGTCCCGCACCCGCGGTTACGCGTCGCTGGACTACGAAGAGTCCGGCGAGCAGGACGCGGAGCTCGTCAAGGTCGACATCCTGCTGCAGGGCGAGACCGTCGACGCGTTCAGCGCGATCGTGCACAAGGACTACGCCTACGCGTACGGCACGCGCATGGCGACTCGTCTGCGTGAGCTCATCCCCAGGCAGCAGTTCGAGGTGCCGATCCAGGCGGCGATCGGTGCTCGCGTGATCGCCCGCGAGACGATCCGCGCGATCCGCAAGGACGTTCTCGCCAAGTGCTACGGCGGTGACATCACCCGTAAGCGCAAGCTGCTCGAGAAGCAGAAGGAAGGCAAGAAGCGGATGAAGATGGTGGGGCGGGTGGAGGTGCCGCAGGAGGCCTTCGTCGCCGCGCTGTCCACCGATGAGCCGAAGGGCAAGAAGTAGGACTTTTGAGGTTTTGAGCCGGACCTGCTTGTCGGGTCCGGCTTTTTGTTTGGTTGCCCTCCGGGGGAGGGGTGGGTGAGATCACAGGTTCTGCTGGCGGCCCCGGCTTTGCTGAATCAGCAACGTAGTTTGCCGATTTCGCACGGTCCGCAGCATCTTTGAGTCATGACGACCGCACAGGAGTTCTGGGAGACCTTCTACTCGGAGCGGGACCAGGTCTGGTCCGGCAGGCCGAACCCGTTGCTGGTGCGGGAGGCCGAGCGCCTCACGCCCGGCAGCGCGCTGGACATCGGGTGCGCCGAGGGTGGCGACGCCGTCTGGCTGGCGAAGCGCGGCTGGCGCGTTCTCGGTGTCGACGTGTCGCAGGTCGCGCTGGACCGGGCGCTCCAGCACGCGTTCGACGCCGGCGTGGAGATCTCGGTGGAGCGGCACGACCTCAAGGCCACGTTCCCCGAGGGGGAGTACGACCTGGTCAGCGCCCAGTTCCTGCATTCGCCCGTGGAAGAGGACGGGGAGCGGAACAGCATCCTGAAGAGGGCTTCGCGGGCGGTGGCGCCGGGCGGGTACCTGATCATCGGCGGGCACGCCGGGGCGCCGTCGTGGTCCGAGCACCAGGACTACTGCTTCCCGACGACCAAGGACGTGCTCGACCACCTCAAGCTGACGGACAACTGGATCGTCGTCACGGACGAGATCGTCGAGCGGCCGCTGGTGGGGCCGGACGGTCAGGAGGAGACGCGCAAGGACAACGTCCTGACCGTCAAGCGGCTGCTCTAGAAACGCGAAGGCCACCCGCGGCAACGTTGCCGGGGTGGCCCAGGAGTTGTTCGTCAGGCGCGGATCAAGCGGTCCATCGCCTGGCGGTTGATGATCGAACGGAGTTCGTTCGTCTCCTCGCCGGTGTGGCGGGAGAGGATGGCGTCCAGCTCGAGCCGGTCGCTCTCGGTGGTGTAGCTGGCCAACTGCCGCTCCAGGCTCCGGCGTGAGATCCGAGCCGCACGGCGGGTGGCCAGGCTCGAACGCAGGGACTTAACGGACAGGTCGTGGCGGGTCATCGTGTCCTTCCAATCTTGGTTACGGTTCGATAATACACCCAGCTCAAGCGACCTGTACCGATGAAGAGGTTAGTTAGCTCACGAACTCCGCGAGCAACCTCAGGGCGTTCGCGTACTTGGCCTGCAGGCGCTCCTGCACCGCGGCGTCGAGGCGGGCCATGCGGGCCGGCGAGAGGTTGTCGGCGATGTCGGCGCGCTTCACGGAGAGTGCCAACGGGTTCGCGGCGACGCGGCGCAGGTAGACGTCCTGGGGCTCGTCCGGCAGGTGCGACAGGGCGACGACCGCGTCGACAACGGCCGTTGGGCACCCACGGGCCGTGAGGTCGTCGGCGGTTACTGGGGTGTCCTCGATGACGTCGTGCAGGACGGCGGCCATCTGGGCGTGGTCGCCTGTCACGGATGCCATGACCCGCAACGGATGTCTGATGTACGGCCGACCCGACTTGTCGAACTGGCCGTCGTGGGCGGAAGTGGCGAGCGCGATGGCGTCTTCGAGGGTGAACACGCACATCAAGCTAAACCAGGTCTTGACCTGGGGCAGTGGTCTAGTCCATTTTTAGTCCACTCACAACATGGCCGCCGCATGATGTGTGGAGGTGGACCATGTCCAAGACCAGACGAACAGCTATAGCGCTGCTGTCCGCGCTGTTCGCCTGCGCCGGTCTGGTGTTGGTGATCAACGGCAGCGCCGTGGCCGCGAACCTCGCGGCCAACAGCGGCTTCGAGGCCGGCAACCTGAGCGGCTGGACCTGCACCGAGGGCACCAGCGCCACCACGAGCACCAAGCGCACCGGGAGTTACGCGCTGCAGGGTGCGCCTGCCGGGCAGAGCAACGCGCGTTGCCAGCAAACCGTGACGGTGCAACCGAACACGGCCTACAAGCTGTCCGCCTGGGTGCAGGGCAGCTACGTCTACCTCGGTGTCACCGGCGGCGTGGAGAAGAGCACGTGGACGCCGGGCGCGAGCAGCTTCACGCAGCTCACAGTCGACTTCAACAGCGGCAGCGCCACCAGCGTGACGATCTACCTGCACGGGTGGTACGGCCAGCCCGCGTACTTCGCGGACGACGTCAACCTCGACGGCCCCGGCACGCCGCCGACGACCACGAGCACGACGACCTCCACCACCACGACGACGACCACGACCACCACCACGACCAGCAACCCGCCTAACACCGGTCTGCCCAAGCACGTGCTGACGGGCTACTGGCAGAACTTCTACAACGGTGCGCGCGCACTCAGGCTGTCGGACGTTCCCACCACCTACGACATCGTGGCGGTGTCGTTCGCCGACGCGACGGCCGTGCAGGGACAGGTCGCGTTCAACCTCGACTCCGGACTGAGCAGCCAGCTCGGCGGTTACACCGACGCGCAGTTCAAGGCCGACGTCCGGACCCTGCAGAACCGCGGCCAGAAGGTGATCATCTCCGTCGGTGGTGAGAAGGGCACCATCAGCGTCGGCAACTCCACGGCGGCGACCAACTTCGCCAACAGCGTGCGGAGCCTGATCACCAACTACGGCTTCAACGGCGTCGACATCGACCTGGAGAACGGCGTCAACGCCACCTACATGGGCCAGGCGCTGCGCAGCATCCACGCCGGCGGCGGCACCGTCATCACCATGGCGCCGCAGACGATCGACATGCAGAACACCGGTTCCGAGTACTTCAAGCTGGCGCTGGCCGTGAAGGACATCCTGACCATCGTCAACATGCAGTACTACAACTCCGGCTCGATGCTCGGCTGCGACCAGCAGGTCTACAGCCAGGGAACGGTCAACTTCCTGACCGCGCTCGCATGCATCCAGCTCCAGAGCGGCCTGCGGCCCGACCAGGTCGGCCTCGGCCTGCCCGCGTCACCTTCGGGTGCCGGTGGCGGCTACCAGTCGCCGTCCAACGTCAACAACGCGCTCAGCTGCCTCGCCCGCGGCACCAGCTGCGGGACGTTCAAGCCGAGCACGACGTGGCCGTCCATCCGGGGCGCCATGACGTGGTCGATCAACTGGGACGCCTCGAACAACTGGCAGTTCGCCAACACGGTCGCCCCTCATCTGGACTCCCTGCCCTAGTTGGCTTTCCTCCCCCGCCTGCACGGCGGGGGAGGACCGTCGGGCTCGCGTCCGACAGTTCCTGCTTCCTCACCCTGGGAAAGGGGATTGCGACGAATGCCTCGCCAGTCGGTGCCGGGTTGGTCTTACCTCGTCTCCACAGGCCATGACCGCCAGCCCGGCGGCCAGAATGTTCTTCGCCGCATTCAGATCCCGGTCGTGGACCGCGCCACACCGGCACGTCCACTCCTGGGTGCCCAGCGGCATCACGTCGACCCGGAACCCGCAGGCCGAGCACGTCTTGGTCGATGGGAACCACCGGTTCGTCGCGATGATGTCGCGGCCGTACCAGGCTGCTTTGTACTCCAGCATGCGACGCAGGTCCGACCACGATGCGTCCGAGATGGCACGTGCCAGCCATCGGTGGCGGAGCATGCCGGAAACGTTCAGATCCTCGATCACGATCGTTTGATTCTCACGGACGAGTCGAGTGCTGAGCTTGTGCAGGAAATCGCGTCGCCGGTCGGCGATGCGGGCATGTACACGTGCCACCGTGCGGCGCGCCTTGTCCCGGTTGGCAGATCCCCTCCTTTGCGGGCAAGGGTGCGCATCGCTCTGGCCAGCCGCTGGCGGTCCCGCTGTTCGTGTCGCGGGTTGGTGATCTTCTCCCCTGTCGACAGCGTCACCAACGCCGTCACGCCCGCGTCAATGCCTACTGCGGCGTCAGCAGGTGCGTGGTGATCCACATTGGTCTCGACCAGGATCGACACGAACCAGCGTCCGGCGCTGTCTGACGCGCGAGACTTCTTGCGCGACTTGAAGCGCGGATGGCGCGCACGGTTGGCGAGAAAGTTTCTGAACGCATTCTGCAGGTGGCGCAACGCCTGCTGCAGCGGGACGCTGGAAACCTCACTCAGGAACGCCAGTTCATCAGACTTCTTCCAGACGGTGAACATGGCCGAGGTGTCGTTGTAGGTCACGCGTCGCTGCTCGCGTCCCCACGCGTCAGCACGGGCTTCCAACGCCTTGTTGTAGACCAGACGCACACACCCGAACGTGCGCACCAGCTCTGCCGCTTGCGCGTCGGTTGGGCAGAAACGGTACTTGAACGCCCGCTTCACCAGCGCGCTTCCCCATGGATCACACCTCAGCGCCCTTGCATTCGACTCAGATGAAGGCCCGGCCGGCGTAACCACCCGGCGGTTCGGGGAGGCCGAACAGCCTCCCCACCGTCGGGGCCACATCCACAGTGGACACGGGCGCGGCGGAAACTCCGCGCCCTGCCACGGGATCGCCTCCCGCGACGAGCAGCGGTACCGGTGCCGTCGCGGGACGGCACACCCTGCTGACCACGGACTCCAGGTGCCTCAGCGCCACCGCTTTGTCGGACGGCGGTCCGGTCCAGTGGAGCTGGTCGCTCGCCACGACGACTTTGCCCCTCAGCAACGAATCCGCGTCGATGTGGCGCTGCAACGACGCCCCGGTCGACGGCGATGACCCGCCGGCTACGACCACCAGCACGGAGCGTTCCCAGCGGCCGGTCGCCTTCAGGTGCCGGACGAGTTTGCCCACCTGCTCGTCCGAGGTTCGCACGGCCAGCGAACGGACGATGCCCAGGGGCGGGTCGCCGTCGCCGAAGGCCACGAGCACGAGGTCCGGGTCGGTCTGCTCGATCATGGTGTGCAGCGCGTGCGAGGTGAACGCGTCCGCCGGGTGCTTGGTGTCCGGCAGCACCGAGCACGTGCGGAAACCCTGCTCCGGCAGGCGGTCCAGGACGGGCGCCAGCATCCTGGCGTGATCGGGGATCGTCTCCGCGGCCGGCGCCGACCGCGCTTGCGGGAAGTACGTGCCATCGATTCGCAGGGCCAGGAGGTTGGGGGTCAGAGCCTCGCCGACCTCTTCGGGGCGCAGTCCGGCGAGGACCACGATGTACACGCGACGCTTCACCCGCACACCTTGGCCTATCCGCGTGGACGCGAGGTGAACGGAGCTGTTCACGCTGAATTCGCCCGAATGCCGTTGCGTCATCAAGGACACAGGCACTTCACCGGGCATCCACCGCCAGGTCCAACTAGGTTGTGCTCATGTTCCACACGCTGGCCGTGCCCGTGATCGCCGCGCCCATGGCAGGCGGCGCCTCCACCCCAGAACTGGTCGCCGCGGTGAGCGACGCGGGCGGGTTCGGGTTCCTGGCAGCCGGCTACGCCACCGTCGAGCAGCTCGCTGAGAAGATCACCCAGACGAGCCAGCTCACCAGCAAGCCGTTCGGGGTCAACCTGTTCGTGCCCGGCACCCGTTCCACGGCGGACATCTCGTCCTACGTGGATCGCGTGAAGGCCTGTGCGGCGAAGATCGGCGCGGTGCCTGGCGACCCGCGCTGGGACGACGACAACTACGCGGCGAAGCTCGAACTGGTGCTGGCGCTGCGGGTTCCGGTGGTGTCGTTCACGTTCGGGCTGCCCGACGTGGACGACGTGCAGCGGCTCAAGGCGACCGGCGCCACGATCGTCGTGACGGTCACCACGCCGAGCGAGGCGCGGCAGGCCCAGCAGATCGGCGCGGACGTGCTGTGCGTGCAGGGTGCGGACGCCGGGGGACATCGCGGCACGTTCACCGACGACGGCATCTCGCCCGGCGGTGGCGAGCTGTACGGGACGCTGGCCGCGCTGGCGCTCGTGCGCAGCACCGTCGACCTGCCGGTGATCGCGACCGGTGGGCTCACCAGCGGGGCGGACGTGGCCGCGGTGCTGGCGGCGGGGGCGGTCGCGGCGCAGCTCGGCACGGCGTTCCTCGGGTGTCCCGAGGCCGGAACCGCTGCGGCGCAGCGGGAAGCGCTGGCGGAAGGGGCGCGCAGGACGGCGCTCACGCGGGCGTTCAGCGGACGGCCCGCGCGGGGGCTGGTGAACCGGTTCCTGATCGAGCACAGCCCGCACGCGCCCGCCGCGTACCCGAACGTGCACCACCTCACCAGGCCCGTGCGCGCCACCGGTGAGCTGGAGGTCATGTCGCTCTGGGCCGGCACCACGTACCCGCTCGCGACCGCCGAACCGGCCGCTGACATCGTGCGAAGGCTCCACAACGAGGTCACGGAAGTGGTCAACACCTTGGCGGAGCGCTTCAAGCGCGGCTAAGAAGGAGAGCGTGACCTCGCTCTCGGATGAGACGTTCCAGGTGATGATGGACTGGAACCCCGTGTTCGCCTCGCTCGTCGGTGTGCCCGGCTGGGACGACCGGCTCGAAGACCACAGCGTCGACGGGCACCAGGGCCTGCGCGCGAGGCTCGTGGACATCCTGGGGCGCGTCGACGAGAGCGGCGAGGACCCGGTCGCGCGTGCCGTGATCAGGCACCAGGCCGAATCGATCATCACCGAGATCGACGCCAGGCTGGTCGAGCACACGGTCTCGCCCGGCCTGGGCGCACCGGTGCGAAACCTGCTGGAAATGGCCCCGCAGGTGGACTTCTCGCAGCGACGGCACCTGGTGCCGCGGTTCCTGGAGCAGGCGGCCGAACGGCTGCGGAACACCGACCGCAGGCCGTTGCGCCGGCACGCCGAGAGCGGCGCTGCCCACGTCGAACGTTTTCTCGCCTCCCCGAAGCAGGAGTGGGAGGGCGACGCGGACCTGCGACCGGCGTTCGCCCGGTTCCGCGAGGTGCTGCTGGAGCTGCCGGGCCGCGTCGACGAGCAGGCCGGTCTGTGCTGGTTGCCCGAGGGTGAGGCGAACTACGCGAAGCTGGTCCGCGACTACACGACCACCTCGTACACCCCGGCCGAACTGCACCGGCTGGGCCTGGACCTGATCGCCGGGCTGCGCGAGGAGTACGCGGAGATCGGCTCACGGGTGTGGGGGACTTCCGACGTGCCGGAGATCTTCCGCCGGTTGCGCACGGATCTGTTGTGGGCCAACGAGAACGACATGCTCACCAGCGCGGTGGAGGCTGTCGCGCGGGCCGAGCGGGAGGCTCCGAAGTGGTTCGGCCGCCTGCCGGAAGCGCGCTGCGAGGTGCGGCTCGTACCGGAGAACGACCGGGAGACCGCCCCGCTCGCCTACTACATGGACGCCGCGCTCGACGGTTCCCGTCCCGGCGTCTACTGGCTGAACCCGTTGGGCGCCACCGAACGCAGCCGCACGCTGTCCGAGGTGGTGGCGTTCCACGAGGCGGTGCCCGGCCACCACCTGCAGCTGACGGTGGCCGCCGGGACCGACCTGTCGAACCTGCGCAAGTTCGCGTTCATCGAGGCTTACCTGGAGGGCTGGGGCCTCTACACCGAACGCCTGGCCGACGAGATGGGCCTGTACTCGTCGGACGAGGCACGGCTGGGCATGCTCGGGCTCGACGCGATGCGCGCCGGACGGCTGGTGGTCGACACGGGCCTGCACGCGTTCGGCTGGTCGCGGCAGCAGGCCGTCGACTACCTGCGCGAGAACACCGTCATGACCGAGCCGGAGATCAACTCCGAGATCGACAGGTACATCGAGACGCCCGGTCAGGCGCTCGCGTACATGGTGGGGCGCCTGGAGATCCAGCGGGTGCGCGCGGACGCCGAGGCCAGGACGGGCTCGCGGTTCGACGTCAAGGCGTTCCACGACCTGGTGCTGGAGAACGGCGCGGTGCCGTTGTCCACGCTCGGAGAACTTGTCACCACGTGGTCGGAGAGGGCCTGATGTCGCTCGCGGATGAGATGTTCCAGGCGTCCATGGACTGGTCGCCGTTCATGGCCACGATGTACGGGCTGGAGGGCTGGGACGACAAGCTCGAGGACCTGAGCGTCGAGGGCGAACAGGCGCTGCGGGCCAGGATCGGCGACATCCTGCGCCGGGCCGGGACGAGCGACGAGGACCCCGTCACCGTCGCGGTGATCAAGCACCAGGGCGAGTCGATCGCGGCGCGGATCGACGCCCGGCTGGTCGAGCACACCGTCGCGACGGGGCTGAGCGCGCCGGTGACCGGCCTGCTCATGGTCGCGTCGCAGCTGGACGTGTCGCAGCGGCGCGACAAGATCGCGAGGTACGTCGGGCAGGCCGCCGACCGCGTCCGCGAGTCCGACCGCAGGCCGATGCGCAGGCACGTCCAGACCGCCACGGCACGGCTGGACAGGTTCCTAGCCTCGCCCGCGCAGGAGTGGGAGGGCGACTTCTCCGCCGAGATCCGCACCGCCGTCGCCGGGTACCGCGACGTGCTGGCGTCGACCGACGGCCGCCCCGACGACCAGCCGGGCATCTGCTGGTTGCCCGAGGGTGAGGCGAACTACGCGAAGCTGGTCCGCAACTACACGACCACCTCGTACACCCCCACCGAACTGCACCAGCTCGGCCTCGACCTGATCGCCGGGCTGCGCCAGGAGTACGCGGAGATCGGATCACGGGTGTGGGGCACCACCGACGTGCCGGAGATCTTCCACCGGCTGCGCACGGAACTGTTGTGGGCCAACGAGGACGAGATGGTGGCGCACGCGGTCGAGGCGATCAGGCGGGCAGAGGCCGAGGCACCGAACTGGTTCGGCCGCATGCCCAGGGTCGGGTGCCAGGTGCGTCCCGTCGACGAGGCGGAACGGCAGACCGCCGCCATCGCGTTCTACCAGCCCGCGCCGCTGAACGGCAGCAGTCCGGGCACCTACTGGCTGAACCCGTTGGGCGCCACCGAACGCAGCCGCACGCTGTCCGAGGTGACGGCGTTCCACGAGGCCGTACCGGGCCACCACTACCAGCTGACGGTCGCCGCCGAGACCGACATGCCCAACATGCGCCGGTTCGCGTTCATCGAGGCCTACCTGGAGGGCTGGGGCCTCTACACCGAACGCCTGGCCGACGAGATGGGCTTGTACTCGTCGGACGAGCAACGCTTCGGCATGCTGAGCCTCGACGCGATGCGCGCCGGACGGCTGGTGGTCGACACGGGTCTGCACGCGTTCGGCTGGTCGCGGCAGCAGGCCGTCGACTACCTGCGCGAGAACACCGTCATGACCGAACCCGAGATCAACTCCGAGATCGACAGGTACATCGAGACGCCCGGTCAGGCGTTGGCGTACATGGTGGGACGCCTCGAAATCCAGCGCGTGCGCAGCGAAGCGGCCGCCCGGCTGGGCGACCGCTTCGACGTCAGGGCGTTCCACGACCTCGTGATCGGGCTCGGACCGGTTCCGCTGTCCGTGCTCGATCAGCAGGTCACTGCTTGGACCGCTGCTTCTCCATGACGGAGTTGCGCTTCGAGTAGGCGAAGTAGTTGGCTTCTCTCCCCAGCTGAAGCGGGGAGATTCGCCCCTCACGGGTTGAGTTTTCTGCTTCACCGCCCGTTGCCGACCCGCTTTCACGGCGAGGGTCGGAGTGCCGACCATCGGTCTTACACAAGCTCCACAGACTTCACGTCCCGCCAGCCCGGCGGTAGACCGGTCCGTAGCTTGGTTTTCGCCCCGAACCGGCTGACCGAGCATACACGACGATCTTTCGCCCTCGAGACGAACCCGGCGATGACCGCGGAGGCGATGCCCAGCCAGTGGAGGCCGACGTCCGCGAACGCCGTGGCGAACGCGCTCTCCGCGTCGACGTTCTTGTAGTTGACCATGCCGGTGAGCACGAGGCAGGCCAGCACGTACAGGACCATCGAGATCGCCAGCGAGTACATGATCGCCTTGGGCATGTGCTTCTGGGAGTCCTTCGACTCCTCGGCCGCCGTGCTCATCGCGTCGTAGCCGAACACCGCGAAGAAGACCGTTGCGGCACCGGCGAAAGCGCCCGTCAGTCCGAACGGGAAGAACGGGTTGTAGTTGTCGGTGTCGATGTGGAAGACACCGACGCCGATCACGAGCAGCACCACGGCGACCTTCAGGTACACCGACGTGGTTTCGAACCGCGCCGCGTTCTTCATGCCCAGGTTCAGCACGTAGGCGATCAGCAGGCAGAGGACGACCGCGAACAGGTTCACCTTGTACGAACCCGCGGCGACACCTTCGCCTTCTGTGCCCGGCGCGCCCAGCATCCATTGCGGTAGCTGGATGTTGAGCAGGCTCAGCAGTTCGGTGAAGTAGCCCGAGATGCCGATCGCGACCACCGCCACGATCGCCGTGTACTCGAGCAGGAGGTCCCAGCCGATGAACCAGCCGACGATCTCACCAAGCACGGCGTAGCCGTAGGTGTAGGCGCTGCCCGCCTTGGGGATCAGGCCGGCGACTCGGCGTACGAGAATGCTGCCGCCGCGCTCGCGACACCCGCGACCAGGAACGAGATCAGCACGGCCGGGCCCGCCGTCTTGTTCGCGACGGCCCCGGCGAGCGAGAAGATGCCCGCGCCGATGATGCCGCCGACGCCGATCGCGGTCAGTTGCCACAGGCCCAGCGTTCTGGTGAGCCCGTCGCCCTTGTCCTCCGCGATCTGGTCGATGGGCTTGCGCCGGAAGACGCCCTGCGTAGTCATGCCGTCAGCTCCCTCGATGAGTGGGTCCGGGCGAACCGGGTGTGGTGGCCGCCAACCTTCACCGCGATGCACCCGTCTGAACACCGAAGACGGGGCAAAGGCTGGCGGCCACCACACTGCCCGCGCCAACTGTCACGCGGTTTGTCCGAACCCACCAATCAGAGAGCCGAATTTTGGCTCATCGGGCTGTTCACGGCCTGGTGAAGACGATCTTGCCGGCCGTGTCGCCGTCCAGCATCGCCTTGAGGCCCTGCTCGGCGTCCTCGAACTTCAGCTCGGCGCCGATCTGCGGCTTGAGGTCGTTGAGCGCGCAGAACCGGATGAGGTCGCCCAGCTCCTCGCGGGTGCCCATGGTCGAACCGACCACGCGCAGCTGCAGGAAGAACAGTCGCTGGAGCTCGGCCGCCGACGCGTCACCGGACGTCGCGCCGGAGATCACCACGATGCCGCCGGGCTTGAGCGCCTTCATCGAGTGCGACCAGGTGGCCTTGCCGACGGTCTCGAACACCGCGTCGACCCGTTCGGGCAGCCGGGCGCCGGACTCGAACACGTCGTGGGCGCCGAGGGTGGTGGCCAGCGCGCGCTTCTCCTCGGTGCGGCCGGTGACCCACACGCGGAAACCGGCGGCGCGGCCGAGCTGGATGAGCGCGGTCGACACACCACCGGACGCGCCCTGCACCAGCATCGTCTGGCCGGGGCGCAGGCCGGACTTCACGAACAGCATCCGGTACGCGGTCAGCCACGCTGTGCCCATGCAGGCGGCCTCGGCGAACGACAGACCGGCGGGCTTGGGCAGCGCGTTGCGGGCCGGCACGACCACGTAGTCGGCGAAGGTGCCCTGGTGCTTCTCGGTGAGCAGCGTGCGCTTCGGGTCGAGCGTCTCCTCACCGGACCAGTTCGGGTCGCCGATGACGGAGTGCAGCACCACCTCGGTGCCGTCGTCGAGGGTGCCGGCGCCGTCGCAGCCCAGGATCATCGGGAACTGCTCCGGCTTGATGCCGACCCCGCGCAACGTCCACAGGTCGTGCATGTTGAGGCTGGCCGCCTTGACCGCGACGCGCACCCACCCGTTCGGGACCTCGGGGTCGGGGCGCTCGCCGACGCGAAGCGAGGCCAGCGGGTTCTCAGGACTGGGTTCTGCTGCGTAAACGGCGAACATGGTTCGCAACATACCCAGCCTGGCCGTGGCCAAATGCCGTGACACCGGTCACGAGACTAGAGTCGGCCGGGTGGATTGGCTGGTGCAGTGGTGGGACGGGGTCGAGCTGTGGGTCGTGCAGCTGCCCGTCGCCGTGCAGTTCCCCGTCGTGATGATCGTCGTGCTGCCCGCCTGTCTCGGCGTGGCGCGTCTCATCGACCGGGTCGTCGACTGGCGGGCGAAGAACCCCGCGTCGGCGCCTGAGCTCGAGAACGAGAACGAGTCGGAGAAGGTCAACGCGTGAGCCCTGGTCGTCGCCTGACCGTCGCACTGGTCGGCCTGATCGCGCTGGTCGTGGTCGGGTGGTTCGTCAAGGACAACGTCGCCGGCCCCGAGACGCCGCCCACGAGCATTTCGCCGTCGGCCTCGCAGCTGGCCGTGCCCGGCGCGTCGTCGAAGCTGGACGTGCAGGCGCTGTCGAAGCTGCCCGCCGAGGCCGCGAAGACGTGGAAGCTGATCGAGGCCAAGGGCCCGTTCCCGTACCCGCGCAACGACGGCGTGACGTTCGAGAACCGCGAGAAGCGGCTGCCGCAGCAGAAGTCCGGGTACTACAAGGAGTACACCGTGCCGACGCCCGGTAGCCCGGACCGCGGTGCGCGCCGGCTCGTGACCGGGTCGGAAAAGGAAGTCTTCTACACCGGCGACCATTATTCGACGTTCGTCGTCGTGGACGTGAGCAAATGAAACGGCACATTCTCGTTTCGGAAAAGAACGCTGCCATCGCGGCCATTGCGAAGGCCTTGGACTTTCCGGACTGGTTCGGGCAGAACCTGGACGCGTTGTACGACAGTCTGAGCGATCTCTCGTGGCTGCCAGAGGGCGAGTACGTGCTGGTCGTGCCCGCGAACCTGGACTCCTCCGTTTCGGAAGTACTGCGTGACGCTGCGAAACGAACCGCTGAATCAGGTGACCGAAAACTGCGCGTGATTCGCACGGATCGGTGACTGGGGCTGCGCTCTTGCTGTCCGGAGTGGACAGTGCGGACCTATGGGAACGCATTTCCGCCGCTTGAGCTGTGCGCTCGGCGTCGTTGCAGTTGTTGGTGTGCTTTGTCCGGCGGCCTCGTTCGCCGGTGACCCCGACTGTTCGCAGGAGGGGCCCTTCACGCCGTTCGAGACAATCGACGGCGACAACCCGGTGACCATGCAGAACGGCCGCGTCGTCGAGCTGCGCGCGTCGAACACGTCCAAATGCGCCTGGGGCCGCATCTCCTACGGGACGCCCGGCGAGGAGATCTGGACGGACCGCAAGGACCCCTCGGCCAACCAGCACGAGGGGTTCCTCGGCTACACGCGGATCGACTCGGGCAGCGCGAAGTACACCGAGGCGTTCAAGAACGACGGCAAGGTGATGCGCGCCTGCGGTTCGTCTCAGGGCGTGATCGAGTGCACAGGTTGGTTCTGATCAGTCTTCGGCAGGAACCCAGGAGGGCTTGCGCTTCTCCTTGAACGCCGTGATGCCCTCCTGGCCCTCCGGACCGCCGAAGTGCCGCGCTGAGAGCTTCAGCATGTCCGCGAAAACCTCGCCGAGGTTCGTGGACCGCTCCTGCTGGAGCATCTTCTTGGTGGCGGCGAGGGCGTTCGGTGCGCCGAGCGCGAGCATGTCTGTGTAGCGGCGGACCTCCGCGTCGACGCCGTCGACCGGAACGGCCGAGTTGAGCAGGCCGATCTCGACCGCGCGCTGGGCGTTGAAGGCCTCGCCGGTGAGGAACAGCTCGTGGGCCTGGCGGGGGAGCAGGCGCGGCAGCACGGTCACCGAGATGACCGCGGGCACGACGCCGATCCTGACCTCGCTGAACGCGAACGTGGCCTCGTTCGCGGCGATGGAGATGTCGCAGGCCGCGACGATGCCGACGCCACCCGCGCGGGCCGGTCCCCTGAGCGCGGCGACGACCGGTTTCGGGCTGGTCCAGAGCTGTTCGAGGATCGCGGGGAACTCGTTGACGCCCTGGTCTCCCGCGCTCGCGCCGGCGGCCTCCTTGAGGTCCATGCCGGAGCAGAACACGGAGCCCGTGTGGGTCAGCACGACCACGCGCACCTGGTCGTCCTTCGCGGCCGCGGTCAGGTGGTCGCGGAGCTCCCGGCGCAGCTGTGCGGACAGCGCGTTGCGGTTGTGGGGAGAGTCCAGCGTGATCGTCGCGATGCCACGCTGCACCTCGTAGTGGACCAGCTCGTCTGCCATGCGGCTGACCTTAGCCAAGGGCAAGGTTGACAGCATGCTGTCGAATGTGACAGTCTACTGTCATGACAACGCAGACGGTGTACCTGGTGCTCGCCGACACGCTCGCGGACTGGGAGTACGGCCACGTGGCCGCGCAGGTGAACATGCAGCAGTTCCAGGCCCGGCCGGGGCGGTACGAGATCAGGACGGTCGGTCTCACCACCGACCCGATCCGCACGCTCGGCGGTGTGCGGATGCTGCCGGACATCGCTCTCGACGACGTCTCGCTCGACGACGCGGCGATGCTGGTGCTGCCCGGCGGCGACGGGTGGGAGAGCGGTTCGCTGGCCGCGTTCGGGAAGCTCGCCCGGCGGTTCCGCGAGGCGGGCAAGCCGGTCGCGGCGATCTGCGGTGCGACGGTCGCGCTGGCGGCCGAAGGGCTGCTGGACGACGTCGCGCACACGTCGAACTTCCTTGAGGGGCTTGGTTCTTACGGTGGCGCGGCGCTGTACCGCGACGAGCGCGTCGTGCGGGATCAGGGTGTGATCACGGCCGGTGGCGCGAGTGCGCTGGAGTGGGCGCGCGAGGTGCTGGCCGAGCTGGAGGCGCTGTCGCCGCAGACTTTGCAGGCCTGGTACGAGTTCAACCGCGACGACACGGTCGAGGCGTTCGGGAAGCTGGTGGCGAGTGTCCAGGACTGAATCAGTGTCCAGGACCGAATCAGGCGACGTGCTGACCGACGTCGTGATGAGGACTTTCCGTTTGTACGGAGCGTTTCTCGACGCGGCCGAGGTGATGACGAAGCCGGTCGGCCTGACCGCGGCGTGGTGGCAGGTGCTCGGCGCGGTGCTGCGCGAGCCGTTGTCGGTCTCTGGCATCGCCCGCGAGATGGGACTGGCGCGGCAGTCGGTGCAGCGGATCGCGGACCTGTTGGTGGACAAGGGTTTGGCGGAGTACCTGCCGAACCCGGCGCACGCCCGCGCGAAGCTGGTCCAGCCCACCGCGGAGGGTTTCGCGGCGATCGAACGGCTGCGGGACGCGCAGCACGAGTGGGCGAATCGCGTCAGTGCGCAGGTCTCGCTGGAAGACCTGCGCACGACGCTCGAAACCATGACCAAGCTGGTCGCGGCTACTTCCTGATGCCCGGCAGGGGGTTGGGCATCCCGGAACGGAGCGCGGCTAGCCGATGGTCGTGGTCGTCAGCACAGGGCTGGGGTCCGGGTAGCCCTTCGCGGCGGCGTTGACCGGGAACCCGATCACCAGGACGACGGCGGTGAAGGTGAGACCGGGGGCGTCGTAGCTGGTGCCGCCCAGCTTCGTGGTGATCGTGCCGGTGCCGCCAGCCTGCAGGTTGATCGTCACGGTCGGCAGCTCGAAGTCGGCGCCGCCCTTGATCGGCCCGGGCACGTTCAGCACGACGTCGTTGCCCTGCAAGGCAACCGTCGGCGTGCCACCCAGCCCCGCGCCACCGGACAGCGAGGCGGACTGGAACTTCGAGTTGCCGGGCACCGGCAGCTTGAGCGCGAGGCCCTTGATCTCGCGGACCTGCCGGCCACCGGCCTCGGACGGGATCTTGTTGGGGGCGGGGTCGATGGTGACCTTGACGGTCCCGTTCGGCGCGACGGTCGCCGGAGCCGACGCGTCGACGCCCTGGTCGAGCGTGAAGTCCGACGTCTGCCCGGCGGCGCTCGCCCTGAGCTTGTAGGTGATGGTCTGCGGAGCGGCTGCTGACGCGTTGGTGGCGAACATCAGCATCGGTACCAGTGCGAGGGATGCGATTCCGGCTAGCTTCATGACCTCTCCCCGATGAGTGGACGAGGGACATTTCCAGCACGCGGCGTAGTCAACTGACTACTCATGAGTAGGTTTCACGTCAACAGTTCACAGTTCACATCGCCCGAACGGCCCTGCTGATTCGATCTTGTGGCGGCGGCCGAAAGTGCCCGGGACTCCAGAAAACCGGCTCGACCGCACCCGGCCGGAACGGCACTCTGGCCAGGTGCTTCCGAACCTCGATCAGATCACCGGCTTCGAACATCGATTCGCGCGCGCCCAAGCGACCGACGTCGTGGAACTGCCGTGGGGCTTCGCCCTGTTGCAGAACGACTTCCCGTTGTCGCACTTCCACAACCGGATCGTCGTCACCGTGAGGGCAACCGCGGCAGAGGTGCTCGCGACCGCTGACGACGTGCTCGGCGGCGCGGGCCGGGCACACCGGTACGTGACGGTCGACGACGACGCGCTGGGGGCGTCGCTGGCGCCGGAGTTCGTCGCCGCCGGGTACAGCCACGCCGTGGTCGCCGCGATGGTGCACTCAGGCGCCCCGGTCGAGCCGGGGTCGCAGCCGGTACGTGCGGTCTCGCTGGAAACCTTGCGACCGGCGGTGATCCGCGACTGGCGGGTGGCGTTGCCCGACGCGACCGACGAGGTGCTCGGCCAGCTCGCCGACCGCGTGGCACTGGGCGCCAAGGGGGCCGACCTGACCCTGCTCGCGGCCTACGACGGCGACGAGATCGCCGCGCACGCCGAGCTGTACGTCGACCGCGCCGCATCGCTGGCGCAGTTCGAGAGCCTGGTGACGCATCCTGACTTCCGCGGCCGGGGACATGGCGCGGCGCTGGTGCGCTCAGCGCTTCGCCGGGCGAAGGAGGCCAGGTGCGCGCTGTCGTTCCTGACCGCTGACGCCCAGGATTGGACGTACGGCTGGTACCAGCGGCTCGGCTACACCGACGTGTCCCGCAGCCATCACTTCAACCGGTCGTAAATGATGTCGGTGGTCAACGCGGCCGTGATCACCCTGCCCGCTGTCTTGGCGTCTGCAAGTACTACCAACTCTTGATCGAACAGTCGTTTTCCACACCCAACCGCAGCGACCACTCTCGCGGCGGAACGGCCGAGGCCTGGCCAGTTGGCAGTGGGAAAACGCTTGATGATCTTGAGTTGGCGGTACTTGCAGACGCTCGAAGCGCTAGGCCGCGATGGTCTGGCGTGCCAGGGCGAAGTCGTACCGGTCCAGCACGAGCTGAGCCACCTCGACGTCGTCACCCAGCGGCCGCGCCACGACAGCGCCGGGAGCCAGCGCGGCGACCTTGTCCGGCAGCAGTCCCGGAGCGAGGAACCACGACGCGACGGCGATCCGCTTGGCCCCCTTCGAACGCAACCGCTCGATCGCCTCCGGCACGGTCGGCGAGGCGATCGACGCGAACGACGCCTCCACGCCGGCCCACCCGGACTCACGAGCCCATCGCCGGGCGACGCGGGCGACGGCCTCGTTCGCCGGAGCGTGCGAGGACCCGGCGCCGGCCAGCACCACACCCAGAGAGGTGTCGTTGAAGTCGACGCCCGCTTCGGAAAGCCTCCGCAGCGCGGCCGACTCCAGCCGCGGATCCGGTCCCAGCACGTCCGTCACGGTCGCCGGAACGCGTGCCTCCGCGACGGCTGCCGGGACGTCGACCCGTGCGTGATAAGCCTTGCCCAGCAACAAAGGCACGACCACCGCGGGGCCGCGCAGCACGTCGCTCAACCGAGGCGCGCAGAGGTCCAGGAAGCAGCCGCGCACGTCCAACTCGGGTCGCAACGATCGCACCACGTCCAGCAGGGCGTGGATCGACGCGGCCGAGCGGGCATCGCGACTGCCGTGTGCGACAGCGACGAGCGGAATCACAGCGCTCCCGTCAATCCACGGGCCCGCAGCACGGCGCGCTCCAACGGGCGGAACAGCAACAGCTCGATCCCGATGCCCACCAACAGGATCAGGAAGATCGCCGCGATCACCATGTTGATGTCGTTCAACGACGACCCGTTGTGCAGGTACTGGCCGAGCCCGACACCGAGCTGAGGCGAGGTCGCGATGATCTCCGCGGCCATCAGCGACCGCCACGAGAACGCCCAGCCCTGCTTCAACCCGGCCAGATATCCGGGCAGCGCCGCGGGCAGCAGGATGTGCCGCGCCGAAGCCAGCCGACCGGCTCCGAGCGCACGTCCGACGCGAGGCAGCAGCGGCGGGATCTGGTCGATGCCCGCCACCAGGCCGTTCGCGATCGACGGCACCGAGCCCATCAGCACCACGAAGTAGATCGTCGACGGCGTCACGCCGAACCACAGGATCGCCGCCGGAACCCAGGCCACCGACGGAAGTGACTGCAGGCCGGTCAGCAACGACCCGATCGCCGCGCGCACCACCCGCACCTTGGCGACCAGCAACCCGAGCGGTGTCGCGATCAGCACCGCTGCGAGGAACCCGAGCACCGCGCGGTGCAACGAGGTCCACAGGATGCCGAACGCCTCGCCGGTGGAGAGCGAGCGAACGAGCTCGTTCCACACGTTGGCCGGAGCGGGCAGCTGGAACTCCGGCAGGATCGCCGAAGCCCACAACGCCTGCCACACGCCCAAAAGCAGTGCGAAAGCGATGATCGGTGGCACGCCCGTTTTCAGGAAACGGCGCCAGACCGGCGGCCTTTGTGCCTCGACGGGCACATCCAGCGCGTCGAGGCCGGCGCCGACCTTGTCGAGCGTGTCAGGAGGCGTGGCCACTGATGACCTCTCGCAGATGGGTGTTGATCTCGTCGAGAACCTCGTTCGAGGAGTCCGTGACGTCCCACTCGCGCACGACGCGGCCGGGACGTGAGGACAGCAGCACGACGCGCTGGCCGAGGCGCACGGCTTCGCGCACGTCGTGCGTCACAAACATGATCGCGGTGTTCGTGGTCTCCCACACGCGCAGCAACTCGCTCTGCAGCACGTCCCGCGTGATGGCGTCCAGCGCCGCGAACGGCTCGTCCATCAGCAGCAGGGCGGGAGAACCGTTCGCGGAGACGGTGGCGGAGGCCAGCGCGCGAGCCAGAGCCACGCGCTGACGCATACCACCAGACAGCTCGTGCGGACGCTTGTCCGCGACATCACCGAGCCGCACCAGTTCCAGCAGGTCCAACGCGCGACGCTTGCGCGCCAACCGGCCGATGCCGGCGAAGCGCAGCGCCAGTTCGACGTTGCGGGCGGCGGTGAGCCACGGCATGAGCGCGGGTTCCTGGAACATCACGGCCGGGCGCGACGTGTTGAGCCGCAGCTCACCCGACGTCGCGCCGTCCAGGCCGGCGACGATGTTCAGCAGCGTGCTCTTGCCGCAGCCCGACGCGCCGAGAAGGCACACGAACTCACCCGGCTTGACCTTGAGATCGACGCCGTCGAGCGCCACCACGGCCGAGTTGCCGTGGCCGAACACCTTGCGGACGCCGGTCAGTTCGACGGCGGTGTCCACAGTGGGCAGAACAGTGGTCTCGAGCGTGGCGGTCATGGTCCGTGTCCCCTCGGAAGTTACTTCTGGTCCAGTCCGGCTGCTTGCACCTGCGGCTTGCCCTGTGCCTGAAGAACCTTGTTCAGCAACGTGAAGTCGGCGTACCCGGCGACGTTCGCGGCTTCCTTGGCCACACCCGCCGTGACGGCGTCCTTCGCGAGCTGCGGGAAGTGCTTGGCCTGCGCGTCCGTCGTGAGTTCGATGTTGTCCCACGCGGCTTCGAGGATCTTGTCGCCGAGCTTCTTGGACGTGAGCTTCTCCAGCGCGGCGTTCACGGTCTTCTTGGCCTCGTCCTTGTTTCCCTTGGCCCAGTCGATCGCCGCCACGTGCCCCTTCAGCACGGCCTCGACCGTCTCCGGGTGCTCCTGCAGGAACTTCGTCCGCACGATGACCACCGTGGTCGGGAACGCGCCGCCGTCCCACAGCGTCTTCTCGTCCAGCAGCACCTTCGCGCCGGCCTCGGCGACCAGGCGCGCCGACCACGGCTGCGGCGACCAGGCTGCCTGGATGTCGCCCTTCTTGAACAGGTCGAGCGACGCCGCGTTCTCCACGTTCTGCACGGTGACCTGGCCGGTGAGGTTCTTCTCCGCCAGGTACTTCTTCAGCGACACGTCCTGCGTGTTCGCGAGCTGAGGCGTGGCGACGACCTTGCCCTTGAGGTCCTCGATCGAGTTGATCTCGGGCTTCACCACGAGCTGCGCACCACCCGAGGTCGCGCCCGCGATGAGCTTCACGG
Organism: Lentzea miocenica; assembly: GCF_033949945.1. NCBI lineage: Bacteria > Bacillati > Actinomycetota > Actinomycetes > Pseudonocardiales > Pseudonocardiaceae > Lentzea > Lentzea miocenica. Next base: position 108,980 of record NZ_JAXAVW010000031.1, on the reverse strand, counting down.
CCTCGCCCTTGGACTTCGCGTAGGCGTTGATCGCCGGGCCGGAACCGATGTACGCGATGTCGAGGGACTCACCCAGCAGCGCGTTCACCTCGTCCGGGCCCGCGTTGAACGTCTGCGTGGTCAGCTTGGTGTTGCCGATCTCCTTGGCGAACAAACCCTTTTCGACACCGATCAACGCGGCGGCGTGGGTGACGTTCGGGAAGTAGCCGATGCGGACCTCGGACGCGGCACCCTTCGACTGGGCGGCGGGAGCGTCACCGGAACTGGCGCGGGTGCAACCGGACAGGGCTGTCAGAGCGATCAGTGCGACGGCAAGGGCGGGCTTGAGGTTCACGGCGAAATGGCCTTTCAGGGACCGGGGGAGACGAGGGCATGGGTGTCGGGGGCAGCGGCACTGCCCCCGGTACAGCTCTCCACGCCGTCCTCAAGCAGCGGCAGCGGAGCCCCGACCAGCCCGGCGGCGAGCGTGGAACCATCGCTCGCGTCGATCACCAGGAAGGACCCTGTGCGCCGGCTGAAGCTGTAGTCGTCCAGCGGAACGGGCTCTGCCAGCCGCAGAGCCACTCGGCCGATCTCGTTCAGCTCCAACGAGGCAGGGCTGTCCACACTGGACAGGTTCTGCTCGTCGAAGCGGTCGCGCAGGTCGGTGACCATCGCCTGCACGGTGCGGGTGCCGTGCTTGACGAGGACTCGGGCGCCGGCCCGCAGCGGCTTCTCCGCGAGCCAGCACAGCGTGGCGTCCAGCTCGTCGGTGACGTTGGGCTCGTTGCCCGCCACCGAGATCAGGTCGCCGCGCGAGATGTCGATGTCATCGGCCAGCAGCAACGTCACGGACTGCCCGGCCGCCGCCTCCGTCAGTTCGCCGTCCGCCGTGTCGATCTTCGTGACGGTCGAGCGACGGCCCGACGGCAGCACGACGATCTCGTCACCGGGCTTGATCGTGCCCGCCGCGACCAGACCGGCGTACCCGCGGTAGTCGAGGTGCTCGGCCGTGCGCGGGCGGATCACGTACTGCACCGGGAAGCGGAACGGCGCGTCGTGCGGGTCGGGCTCGACCGGCACGTTCTCCAGGTGCTCCAGCAGGGTCGGGCCGGAGTACCACGGCGTGTTCGCGGACTTGTCCACGACGTTGTCGCCGGCCAGGGCCGACACCGGGATCTCCACGACCGCGTCCTCGGTGTAGCCGAGAGCAGTCGCGTGAGCCGTGAACTCCTTGGCGATGCGGGAGAACGTCACCTCGTCGTAGTCCACGAGGTCGATCTTGTTGACCGCGAGGACCAGCCGGGGCACGCCCAGCAGCGCGAGAACCGCCGCGTGCCGGCGGGTCTGTTCGATGACGCCCTTGCGCGCGTCGACGAGCAGCACCGCGAGCTGCGCGGTGGAGGCACCGGTGACGGTGTTGCGGGTGTACTGCACGTGGCCGGGGGTGTCCGCGAGCACGAAAGAACGCTTGGGCGTGGCGAAGTACCGGTACGCCACGTCGATCGTGATGCCCTGCTCGCGTTCCGACCGCAGGCCGTCGACGAGCAGCGACAGGTCCGGCGTCGCGAGACCGCGGTCGGCGCTCGCGCGGTGCACGGCGTCGAGCGTGTCCGCGAGCACGGACTTGGTGTCGTAGAGCAGCCTGCCGACGAGCGTGGACTTTCCGTCGTCCACGCTGCCCGCGGTAGCCAGCCTCAACAGGTCGCTCATTTAGAAGTACCCCTCCCGCTTGCGGTCTTCCATGGCGGCCTCGGACAGCCGGTCGTCGGCCCGCGTGGCGCCGCGCTCGGTCAGTCGTGACGCGGCGACCTCGGCGATCACCGCGTGGATGTCGGCGGCGTCGGACTCGACGGCACCCGTGCAGGAGCCGTCACCGACCGTGCGGTAGCGAACCGTCTTGCGCAGCAACGTCTCGCCCTCGCGGGCCGTGCCCCACGGGCCTTCCGCGAGCCACATGCCGTCGCGCAGGAACACGTCGCGCTGGTGCGAGTAGTAGATGTCCGGCAGTTCGATGCCCTCGCGCTCGATGTAGTTCCAGACGTCGAGCTCGGTCCAGTTCGACAGCGGGAACACGCGGACGTGCTCACCGGCGCGGTGCCGGCCGTTGTACAGGTTCCACAGCTCGGGACGCTGGCGCTTCGGGTCCCACTGGCCGAACGCCGTGCGCAGGCTGAAGATCCGCTCCTTGGCGCGGGCGCGTTCCTCGTCCCTGCGTCCGCCGCCGAACACCGCGTCGTACTTGTGCTGCGTGATGGAGTCCAGCAGCGGCACGGTCTGCAGCGGGTTGCGGGTGCCGTCCGGACGCTCTTCGAGGCGGCCGTCGTCGATCCAGTCCTGGACCTTGGCGACCTCCAGACGCAGACCGTGTTGCGCGACGACGCGGTCGCGGAACTCGATCACCTCGTCGAAGTTGTGCCCGGTGTCGACGTGCAGCAGCGGGAACGGCACCGGCGCCGGGTAGAACGCCTTGATCGCGAGGTGCAGCAGCAGCGTCGAGTCCTTGCCGCCGGAGAAGAGGATCACCGGCCGGTCGAACTCGCCCGCGACCTCGCGGAAGATGTGGATCGCCTCGGATTCCAGGCGTCCCAACGTGTCCAGTGCAAGAGTCATCCGTGCAACCCACATTCCGTCTTCGACTGACCGGCCCACCGGCCGCTGCGGGCGTCCTGCCCCGGCAACGGCTTGGCGGTGCACGGCAGACAGCCGATGGAGGGATATCCCTCCTGCACCAACAGGTTCTCGAGGATGCCCTTCTCGCGGATGTAAGCGTTGAACTCGTCGTCGCTCCACGGCGCGATCGGGTTGATCTTCACGAGGCCGTTGCGGTCGTCCCACTGCACGATCGGCGTGTTCGCGCGGGTGGGCGCGTCGACGCGGCGCACACCGGTGACCCAGGCGTCGTACTTCGCGAGCTCCCGGCGCAGCGGAACGACCTTGCGCAGGTTGCAGCACTTGGCCGGATCCGACTGGTACAGCAGGCCGAACTCGCGTTCCTGATCTTCGACCGACTGCTCGGCGGCGGCGTTCACGATGCGCACGTCCGGGTAGACGACACCGACGGCGTCACGCACGCCGATGGTCTCCGGGAAGTGGTAGCCCGTCTCCAGGAACAGCACGTCGAAGTTCGGCTTCACCTTGGCGGCGAGGTCGATCAGCACGGCGTCCTGCATGTTCGATGCGACGATGTAGTTGTCGCCGAACGTCCGCGCGACCCACTCCAGGGCCTCTTCGGCGTTCGCGTCTCGCAGCTCCAGCTCCGCGGCCTCGGCGACGATCTTGAGGTCTTCCTTCAGATCGCTCACTTCTTCACCTCCTGCGGCAGGTTGAGCCCGACGAACGAGACCTTGAAGACGCGCCGGCACCCGGTGCACAGCCACGCGTAGCTGGGTTCCTCCTGCGGACGAAGGTCCTCGTCGCCGCAGTAGGGGCAGTAGAACGGCGTCGCGCGTTCACTCATTGCAGCCTCCGCTGAGACACGTACGTCGGCTGGCACTCATCGCAGATCACCCTCGTCAGCGCGCGCGACCCACTGAGCGAAACGTTCGTCTTCTTCGCGCTGTGCGACGAAGTTCCGCACCACGCGTTCGACGTAGTCGGCGAGCTCGGCCGCGGTGACCTTGTGGCCGCGCAGCTTCCGGCCGAACCCGGCGTCGAGGCCGAGGCCGCCGCCGAGGTGCACCTGGAAGCCCTCGACCTGGTTGCCGTTGTCGTCGGTGACGATCTGGCCCTTGAGCCCGATGTCCGCGGTCTGGATGCGGGCGCAGGAGTTGGGGCAGCCGTTGATGTGCACGGTGATCGGCGCGGTGACGCCGTCGACGATGTCCTTGAGGTTGGCTTCGAGCTGCGTGACGAGGTCGTTGGCGCGGGCCTTGGTCTCGACGATCGCGAGCTTGCAGAACTCGATGCCGGTGCAGGCCATGATGCCCCGGCGCCACGGCGACGGGTCGACCTGCAGGCCCAGCTTGGCCAGATCGCTCTTGAGCGTCTTGACCTCGGCCTCCGGCACGTCCAGCACGATGATCTTCTGCTGCGGCGTGAACCGGACCCGGTTCGAGCCGGCGCGTTCGGCGAACTTCGCGACCTCGACCAGGATCGAGCCGGACACCCGGCCCGCGACCGGCGCGGCGCCGACGTAGAAGAGACCGTCCTTCTGCTGGTGCACACCGATGTGGTCCAGCTGCTGGCTCAGCACCTCCGGCGCGGGACCGTCGATCATCTTGCGCTTGAGGTACTCGTCCTCCACGACCTGGCGGAACTTCTCCGGGCCCCAGTCGGCCACGAGGAACTTGATCCGGGCGCGGTGCCGGAGCCTGCGGTAGCCGTAGTCGCGGAAGACGCTGATGACGGCTTCCCACACGTCGGGAACCTCGTCGAGCGGCACCCACGCGCCGAGTCGCTTGCCCAGCATGGGGTTCGTGGACAGGCCGCCACCGACCCAGAGGTCGAAGCCGGGCCCGTGCTCGGGGTGGTTCACGCCGACGAACGCGATGTCGTGGATCTCGTGGGCGACGTCCTGCAGGCCGGAGATGGCCGTCTTGAACTTGCGCGGCAGGTTGGAGAACCGCGGGTCGCCGATGTAGCGCTCGAGGATGGTGTCGATGGCCGGCTGGCCGTTGATGATCTCGTCCTGCGAGATGCCCGCGACCGGCGAGCCGAGGATGACGCGCGGGCTGTCGCCACACGCCTCCATCGTGGTCAGGCCGACGGCTTCGAGCTTCTGCCAGATCGTGGGAACGTCCTCGACCCGGATCCAGTGGTACTGGATGTTCTGCCGGTCGGTGATGTCCGCGGTGTCGCGCGCATAGGTCTGCGAGATCTCACCGAGCACCGTCAGCTGTTCGGTGGTGAGCGCACCACCGTCGCTGCGGACGCGCATCATGAAGAACTCGTCGTCCAGCTCCTCCGGCTCCAGCGTGGCCGTGCGGCCACCGTCGATGCCGGGCTTGCGCTGGGTGTACAGGCCGTACCAGCGGAACCGTCCGCGCAGGTCGGCCGGGTCGATCGAGTCGAAACCGCCGTGGGCGTAGATGTTCTCGATGCGGGCGCGGACGTTGAGCGGGTTGTCGTCCTTCTTGCTCCGCTCGTTGGGGTTCAACGGCTCTCGGTATCCGAGTGCCCACTGCCCCTCGCCGCGACGCTGCTTGGCGCGCGGTGACGTCTGCGGCGTGGCCATCGCCATCCTCCGGGGTTTCGAGCGCTCGGTGCGCGTGCGAGCCCGGAGGTGCTTGTGGTGGGGGCGTCGTCAGCGCGCCGGGCGCTGACGGGAACAAATCAGCGCGCGGTCATGCCGAACGACGGCACATCGCGCTGGAGACACGACGGAAGTCGACGTGGCGGCGGGCCACGAGGCGGACTCCAGTCGAATGCATGACCTCAGTGTGCCTGGCGTCCAGTGCATGGTCCACCGCCAACCGAATGCTGAGATTGACGAGGCGGAGTTGACATCCTAGGCTGGTTTCACTCCGTGATATCTCTGTCACCGACAGACACATTCGCTGGCTGGACACCGCCGATCGGGCTGTGTAGTGGACACTTGGCGTCATGCCCTCCGCTTTGCCCGAAGGCGAGCCCGCGCCCGCCGACGGTTCGCTCCCCGCTTCCGCTGTCTCCGGTGTCGGTTCCCGCCCGTTCGGCATCTACGTGCACGTGCCGTTCTGCGCGACCCGCTGCGGCTACTGCGACTTCAACACCTACACGCCCGGCGAACTCGGTTCGTCCGCGTCGCCCGAGTCGTGGCTGGAGGGCCTGCGCCGCGAGCTGGACCTGGCCGCCTCCGTGCTCGGCTCTCCTCCGCCCGCCTCGACGGTCTTCGTCGGCGGCGGCACCCCGTCGCTGCTGGGCGCCTCCGGCCTGACTGATGTGTTGGATGCGATATCTCAGTCGTTCGGCCTGGCTCCGGGCGCCGAGGTGACGACGGAGTCGAACCCGGAGTCGACCTCACCTGAGTTCTTCGCCGGTATCCGGTCCGCTGGATACACCCGGGTGTCGCTCGGTATGCAATCCGCGGCCCGGCACGTTCTCGCTGTTCTGGACCGCAAGCACACGCCTGGCCGCGCTCTGGACGCCGCTCGCGAGGCCCGCGCCGCCGGGTTCGCGCACGTGAACCTGGACCTGATTTACGGCACACCGGGGGAGCGCCCCTCGGATCTGGCCGATTCCCTGGACACCGTCCTGGAGTCGGGCGCCGACCACGTGTCCGCGTACGCGTTGATCGTGGAGGACGGCACCGGCCTGGCCCGGCGCATCCGCCGCGGCGACCTGCCGATGCCGGACGACGACGTGCTGGCGTCGTCCTACGAGCTGGTCGACTCGACGCTCTCCGGCGCCGGCTTCTCCTGGTACGAGGTCTCCAACTGGGCGACCTCTCCTGAAGCGCAGTGCCGGCACAACGTCCTGTACTGGAAGGGCGCCGACTGGTGGGGCTTCGGTCCAGGCGCGCACAGCCACGTCGGCGGCGTGCGGTTCTGGAACGTGAAGCACCCGGCGCGGTACTCGTCGCTGCTCGCCGAGGGGAAGTCGCCCGCGGCGGGGCGCGAGGTGTTGTCGGACGAGGATCGGCGGGTGGAGCGCGTCCTGCTGGAACTGCGTCTCGCCGCGGGCCTGCCGATCGACGTTCTGGACAGCGCGGGGCGCGAAGAGGCCAAGCAGGCGATCGCCGACGGGCTGCTCGAGCCGTTCGACGATCGTTGCGTGCTGACCGACCGCGGCCGCCTGCTCGCCGACGCCGTGGTCAGGCGCCTGCTGCCGTGATCAGCGGGCGCGCACGTCGTGCTGGCTGCGCACCTCGGTGACCACCTGTCCGTCCTTGCGGTACGTCACCGTGGCCCACCAGAGGCCGTCCTGGCGCCTCACCCGCTCCCAGACCAGCGTGCCCTCCCACCACTCGTCATCGCTGTGCACCAGGCATGGTTTCCCCTCGTCGGGCGGCTCATCGTCGGGCGGCTGGAGCCACCTCACGTTGTCCACGTTTGGACCCTAGCGACCACCCCCGACAAAATGGGAGGGCCGCGGCACCTTGATGTTGGCGTACCGGTCCCAGCCCTCGGAGATCCGTTTCGCGTACAGGTCGGCCTGAGCCGCGTCGATCACCCAGTTCCACTCCCCGGTCGGCGGCGCCGGGTACGCCCTCACCTGTGCCGCAACGGTTTGCGCCTCGTCGAGGCCCACCCAGATCGCACGGGCGAGGTCGGCGGACGGCTGCTGCACGTAGATCCGGTAGCCGAAGTACGCCTTCGCGACCGCCCGGTGCAGCCTGGCCGTCAGCACGGTCCGTTCGAAGTACGCCTTCAGCTGCGCGTAGTCGTTGGGCCGCAGCAGCTTCCTGACGTGTTCGACATCGCGCAACGAGGCCTCGGCGAGCCGCACGCCGTGGTTCTTCTCGGTGTTGAGGTAGGAGAGGTACTCCGCGGTCATCAGGTTGCCGGGCGTCACCCAGCCGCGGTCGAGCACGTACCCGGCCTCGCGGCGCAGGATGCCGTCGGTCTTGCAGTGCGGCGGCGACAGGTGGTTCGCGACGTCGATCCAGTAGTGGAACTTCTTGTTCACGCCGTGCCGCACGAACGTCTCCGGCGGGTCGATCCACTTGCCGGACACGCTGCGGTGATAGCTGGAGCAGTACGGGTCGTAGTCCAGCCGCGAGTGGTTCGCGCTGTTGCTGCCCAACGTGTAGAGCGTCGACGTGACGATTTCCGGCGAACGGGCGAGCGCTCGGGCGACCCGAGGCGCGGCGAGCAGGCCGTACTTGCGGGCCGCGAACTCCAGGTAGATCTGGGAGTTCGACGCGCCTTCCGAGGCGCGCTTCAGGGCGAACAGGTTGATCTCGGTCGGGGTGCCCACGATGCGCGACTCGTCGTAGCGGTCGGTGCGGGCGACGTAGCCGATCACGTTGGGCAGCTTGCGGTAGTGCCTGAGGCGGTCGGCGTGCTCGGCGACGAACGCGTTCGCGATCTTGCCCTGGCCGTTGTACTCGCCGGTGGTGTCGTACTCGATCAGCACCGGGCGTTTGATGCGCGGGACCGTGACGTCGATCGGGTGGGTGAGGAAGAAGTCGTGCGGTTGTGCCTTGGCCATCACGCGGACGCGCTTGTTCTGGACGCGGTCGATCGCGCCGATCGTGCGCTCCATCTCGGCGGGGTAGTAGCCGAACGTGCGCAGGTACAGCAGCATGCCGCGCTCGTCGATCACCGACGCGATCTGGTCGACGAGGTGGGCGAGCTTCTCCTCGGCGGTCTTCAGCTTGACGGAGTGCTGGTTCTCGACGCGGGCGCCGGTCTCGATGAACGTCAGGATGATCGAGTCGACCCGCGGCACCAGGTCGAGCATCGCGCGGTAGTCGCCGCGGAACCAGTCCCAGAACGCAGGGTTGTCCAGGTCGATCGTGCCGTTCGGGCCGGTGCGGAACTCGGCGGGGTAGTAGGCGAGGTTGTAGAGGGCGTGGTCCCAGGCGGCGACCTCCCGGATGCCCGAGGCGTGGGCCAGCGAGGTGAGCCGGTTCACCTGCGCCTGTCTGCGCGGGTCGCGGACCTCCCGCAGGTCGTGCACCACCTCGTGGGACAGTTGGAGATGGTTGACCTGGTACTTCTTCGCGGCGGCGATCACCTCGTCCGCGCCGGCGTCGCTGTCGGAGAGGATCGTCCAGCCTCGGATCGAGTCGTGCGCCGCCGCGACGCCAGGTGGCGAGAGCAGCATCACCGCCAGGAGCAGACACCAGAGTTTGCGCATGCGCACCCCTCACTCGGCCGGGGCGGCGGCGCTTCTACCCAACGGGCCGACTGAGCCGTCAGTCAAGGGAACGGGCCGGTTCTGCGGTGTTTACATGAGCACCGGCGCGGCACGAGTCCGAAGCGAGCGCCCGGCAGGAAACCGGCTGGGTAAACTCGGGGGCACGGGACACGGAGGTGAACTGCGTTGAACGCCGATGAGCGTCGGTTCGAGGTGCTTCGCGCCATCGTCGCCGACTACGTGTCCAACCAGGAACCCGTGGGGTCGAAGGCCCTGGTCGACCGGCACAACCTGGGTGTGTCGAGCGCGACCGTGCGCAACGACATGGCCGCGCTGGAGGACGAGGGCTACATCGCCCAGCCGCACACCAGCGCCGGGCGCGTGCCGACGGACAAGGGCTACCGGCTCTTCGTCGACAGGCTGAGCGAGATCAAGCCGCTCTCGCAGGCGGAGAAGCGGGCGATCCGCAGTTTCCTCGACGGGGCGCTCGACCTCGACGACGTGATGCGCCGCAGCGTGCGGTTGCTCGCGCAGCTCACCAGGCAGGTCGCGGTGATCCAGGTGCCGACCCTGTCCCGTGCGGCCGTGCGGCACCTCGAAGTGCTGCCGATCACACCGTCCCGGCTGATGCTGGTGCTGATCACCGACACCGGCCGCGTCGACCAGCGGATCGTCGAGCTGGGCGACGTGATCAGCGAGGAGCACACGTCCCAGCTGCGCGGCGTGCTGAACACGGCGATGGCGGGCCAGCGCCTGGCCGACGCCTCGGCCAAGGTCGCCGAACTGCCGGAAGAGGTTCCGCCGAACCTGCGCGATCCGATGCTCCGGGTCGCTACCGTGCTGATCGAAACGCTGGTGGAGCACCCGGAGGAACGGCTGGTGCTCGGCGGCACCGCGAACCTCACCCGCAGCATCACGGACTTCCCCGGCTCGCTCCGGCAGGTGCTGGAGGCGCTGGAGGAACAGGTGATCGTGCTCAAGCTGCTCGCCGCCTCCCGCGACCCCGGTCGCGTGCTGGTGCGCATCGGCGAGGAGAACGAGGCGGCTGAGATGCGCAGCACTTCAGTGGTGTCCATCGGCTACGGCAGCCGTGACAATCCGCTCGGGGGCCTGGGCGTCGTGGGACCGACGCGCATGGACTACCCCGGAACAATGGCGGCCGTCCGTGCGGTTGCCAACTACGTCGGTGAGATCCTGACCGGTCGTTGACCAGAAACTTCTTGAACTTGAGATGAACACGAAAGCGAACAAGGTGGCCAGGGATTACTACGGCATCCTCGGTGTCTCGCAGAACGCGACACAGGATGAGATCAAGCGCGCCTATCGCAAGCTCGCCAGGCAGCTGCACCCGGACGTCAATCCCAACGAGGAGGCCCGCTTCAAGGAGGTGACGGCCGCCTACGAGGTGTTGTCGAACCCCGAGAAGCGCCGCGTCGTCGACCTGGGCGGCGACCCGCTCGACTCGGGCGGCGGTGGCCGTCCCGGTGGTGACCCGTTCGCGGGCTTCGGCCTCGGCGACATCATGGACGCCTTCTTCGGCGCCTCGACCGGTGGCGGCCGCGGTCCGCGCAGCCGGGTGCAGCCGGGCTCCGACGCGTTGATCCGGCTCGACATGACGCTGGAGGAGTGCGCGGCCGGCGCGACCCGCGAGCTGACCGTCGACACCGCGATCCTGTGCGACCGCTGCCACGGCGCGGGAACCCAGAACAACTCCAAGCCGATCCAGTGCGACACCTGCAACGGCCGCGGCGAGGTCCAGTCGGTGCAGCGCTCGTTCCTCGGCCAGGTCGTGACGTCGCGCCCGTGCCCGGTGTGCCGCGGCTTCGGCGAGGTCATCCCTGACCCGTGCCAGCAGTGCGCCGGTGACGGCCGCACGCGGTCGCGCCGCACGATCTCCGTGAACATCCCCGCCGGTGTCGCCGAGGGCATGCGCGTGCGCCTCGCGGGCCAGGGCGAGGTCGGCCCCGGCGGCGGCCCGGCCGGCGACCTCTACGTCGAGGTCGAGGAGCACCCGCACGAGATCTTCGAACGCGACGGCGCCGACCTGCACTGCATCGTGCAGATCCCGATGACGACGGCAGCCCTGGGCGCCACGTTGCCGTTGAAGACGTTGGACGGCGAGGAAGAACTGCAGATCGACCCCGGCACGCAGCCGAACACGCAGCTCGTGATGACGGGCCGCGGCATGCCGAAGCTGCGCTCCACCGGCCGCGTCGACGGCCGCGGCGACCTGCACGTGCACCTCGAGGTCGTCGTGCCGACCAAGCTCGACGCCGCGCAGTCGTCGTTGCTGCGCGACCTGGCCGAGATGCGTGGCGAGAACGAGCCTTCGTTGTCGCACAACGGCAAGGGCGGCGGCGGTCTGTTCTCCCGTCTGCGCTCCTCGCGCGGCCACCGGTGACCCTGGCGGTCTTCCTCGTCGAGGCGTTGCCCTCCGGCGAGGAGTTCGTGCTGGACGGCCCCGAAGGCCGGCACGCCGCCACGGTGAAGCGTCTGCGCGTGGGCGAGGAACTCGTGCTGTCAGACGGTTCCGGTGTGCTGGCGCGCTGTTCGGTCGTCGCGGTCGAGCGCGACGCCTTGTCGTTGCGCGTGCTCGAGCGCACGGTCGAGCCCGAACCGGCACCGCGCGTGGTGCTGGCTCAGGCGTTGGTGAAGGGCGACCGCGGCGAACTCGCCGTCGAACTGGCCACTGAGGCCGGTGTGGACGGTGTGCTGCCGTGGCGCGCTTCCCGATGCGTGGCGAAGTGGGAGGACGGCCCGCGTGGCGCGAAAGCGTTGGGCCGCTGGCGATCCACGGTTCGCGAGGCGGCGAAGCAGGCCCGGCGTTCGCGGGTGCCGTTCGTCGACGAACCCGTGAGCACGACTCAGCTTTCTCATCGCGTGTCGTCGTCCGCGTTGACGCTCGTGTTGCACGAGAGCGCGACCGAACGTCTCGCCGACGTCCCGCTGCCCGCTTCCGGAGACGTGCTGCTCGTCGTCGGTCCCGAGGGTGGAATCACGCCGGAGGAACTGGACGCGCTGCGATCTTCGGGTGCGCGGATCGTGCGATTGGGCCCAACCGTTCTGCGTGCATCTACCGCTGCGGCGGTTGCTCTTGGCGCGCTTGGGGTACTCACCTCTCGGTGGTGACCCCGATCACTCGCAAGGTGAACATCGGATGGATTGGCTTGACGCAAGTTGTAGCGAATCGCAGGCCGATGGGGTTACCCTGGTTCGCAGAGGGGCCGATTGGTCTATCCGGAAACGGAGTAGACGATTAGACCCTTCTAACTAAAGGACTCGCCGGACACCTCCCCCCTCGGTCCGGCGTCGGCGCCTCGCGGCGAAGCGACCCCCAGGCTTCGGACCGCGAGGCGCCTCCATATTTCTTTCGCCTTTGCTGCTCGGCGCCTGCGGCGCCTCGCCGCGCGGCGAAATATTCCTGTCTTGTGGGGGCCGAGCCCCCACACCCCACGCCGGGGGCAAGCCCCCGGACCCCCGCCGGCTCGGCGCTTCGTGCCATCGCGGCTCCCATTCGTTCGCCTGTCGCCCTTTGCGGCTTCACGTAAGTTCTGCGTGTGCAGCGAATTGCTTACGGTGACCATCCCAGTCAGTTCGGCGAGCTTTATCTGCCCGAGGGCGCGACTCAGGGTGCTGTTGTCGTCATTCACGGTGGTTTTTGGCACCAGCGCTATGGGCTGGAGCTCGGCCGGCCGCTCGCGGACGTGCTCGTCGGCGAAGGATTCGCCGTCTGGAACATCGAATACCGGCGCGTGAGTGGCGGTGGGGGATGGCCGCAAACCGGTGATGACGTTCTCGCCGCCATCTCCGCCGTCGACATCGGGCCCGTGGTGACGCTCGGGCACAGCGCTGGAGGGCACCTCGCTGTGTGGGCGGCCAAACACAGCGCGCGAGTGGTCGGAGCGGTCGCCCAGGCGGCGGTGCTCGACTTCACGCAGCACATCACTGCACGAGCGTTGGAGCTGTGCGCCGAAGAGCAGTTCGCGGAGGCTTCGCCCGCTGCACTTGTGCCCATCGGCAAGCCGGTGATCTGCGTGCACGGTGATCGGGACGAGGACGTTCCGGTGGCGCAGAGCATCGGGTTCTGCGAGGTGGAGCCGCAGGCCGAACTCGTCGTGGTGGAGGGGGCCGGGCACATGGACATGATCACGCCGGGCACCGAGTCGTGGGAGAGGTGCCGCGCGGCTGTCGTTCGGCTTGCGCGCGACTGCTAAAAAGGGCCGGTGCCGAAGGTTGTCGACCATGAGGAACGTCGCCGCGAGCTGGCCGAGGCGGTGTGGCGCATCGTCCAGCGGGACGGGATCGACCACGCTTCCGTACGTGCTGTCGCCGCCGAGTCCGGGTGGTCGAGCGGGTCGTTGCGCCACTACTTCCCCACGCAGGACGCGTTGCTCGGGTTCGCGATGGAGCTCGCGTACCGGCGGTTCATCGCGCGGCTGGAGAAGATCGACACGTCGGTCGGCCACCGGGAGCTGTTGAGGGCCTTCGCGCACGAATTGCTTGCCCTGGACGAGGAACGACGCGTTGAGGCCGCCGTGTTGTTGTCGTTCTTGCCGCGCGCGATGGTCGAACCGTCGTTGCACGAGTTGGAGCGCTACGGCACGCGTGAGCTGTACGGCGAGATCGCGCGCATTCTCACTGCTGCCCAGGAGGCCGGGGAACTGCGGGACGGCGTCGTGCCCATCAAGTCGGCGCGGCGGATCGTCGTGCTGATCGACGGGCTCAACATCCACCACGGGCTCGGGCCGGACGAGCTCACGGCCGACGACATGATCGAGGCCGTCGACGAGCAGCTGAGCGCCATCTTCGCTTAGCTGGGGACATGTCCTGTTTGTTCTGCCGCATCGCCGACGGTGAGGTTCCCGCGACGATCGTGCACGAGACCAAGACGACGCTGGCGTTCCGCGACCTCCACCCCAAGGCACCGGTGCACGTGCTGCTCATCCCGCGCGAGCACGTGCCGAACGCCGTCGACCTGACCGGTGACCAGCTCGGCGACCTCTTCGCCGCCGCGAAGGAGGTCGCCGAGGCCGAGGGCGTGGCCGAATCGGGATACCGGCTGCTGTTCAACACCGGGCCGGACAGCGGGCAGGAGGTCTTCCACGCCCACCTGCACCTGCTGGGAGGTAAGAGGCTCTAACCGAGGGCCTGCAGCAGCGGGGCGTGGTAGCGGGTGCGGTCGCCGGGGAGCGTCTCGGCGCCCCGGACCATCCAGGTGGCCTCGCCCCACGACTCCATGCCGTGCTTCCGCACGAACGCGATCACTTCCGGGTCGTGCACGTCCACGCGCACGCTGGGAACGCCGGCGGCGCAGTCGGCAATGAGCGCGCACGCGTCGGCCGGGGTGTCCGCGATGATCGGACCGATCAGCATCCGGGCGTCGCGCACCTGCCACGTGCCGGCGATGCCGTGGTCGGACACCCGGACGGATCCCATCGCGAGCAGCGACTCCCACAGGTACGGCCGCGTGATGCCGGTGACCTTGGTGTCGAGCGCGACGAGGTCGTCGAGGTCGGCGTGCGTGGCGATATGCGATATATCGGATGCCGGTCCCGTGAACGTGCCCGCGTGGATGTCGGTGAAGCCCACGGCGTGGAAGCCCAGCTGCTCGTAGAGCGGGCGGCCCATCGACGTCGCGAACAACGTCGAGACGTCGGTATCCAGTACATGGGATACCAGTCGGCGGGCGTGGCCCTGGCGCGCGGCGCGTTCGGCGACCAGCACCATGCTGACCGACGCCAGCTCCGGGTAGCGCGTCACGATCGTCGTGCCGACGAGGCCTTCGTCGTCGAAGAGTCCCCAGCCTTCGCCGTGCGCGAGCAGGAACTCCCACTTCTTCTCCTCACGCGGCCACGACCGGCTCTCGGCCAGGTCGGAGCACGCGGGGAGGTCGTCCAGTTCGAGTCGTCGCAATTCGAGTTGGCGCGGTTCCACAGATCCCCCAGTCATCCCAGCGCGAGCGACGCGGGCGCGAAGTAGCGCGCACGGTCGCCACCGACGTCGTCGACGCCGTGCACCATCAGCGCACAGCCCCCGCGCACCTCGTAGCCCTCGTCCAACAGGAACGCCGCCACGTCCGGATCGCTGACGTCGACACGCGACGGCCCGGCGCCGGCGGCCACGTCAACGATGATCTCGCACGCCGCCGCCGCGTCGGGCGCTACCAGCGGACCGATGACCAACGTCTCACCCATGCGCCGCGTGCACGCGAAGCCGTCGTCCGCCAGGTGAAGCCTGTATGCAGAAGACGGTCCGAACACGTGCGCCCAGAACGCCTCCCGCGTGAACCCGCTCGCCGCCCGGTCCAACGCCACCACCGCGGGCAGGTCGGCGGACGTCGCCGGCCGCGTCACGCCGGTCGCCGCGCCCGCGAGTTCGCCGTGATGGGCCGACGCGCGCCCGACCGAGTGAAAGCCGAGCCTTGTGTACAGCGGCTCGCCCATCGCAGTTGCATACAACACGGACGGATACAACACAGGCAGGCTTGTATCCAATATATTGGATATCAACGCGCCCGCGATGCCCCGGCGTTCGGCCCACGAACCGACCAGCACGCCGCTGATCGCCTGCATCTCGGGATAGGGCGTCACCAGAGTCGTGCCGAGCAACCCGGTCTCGTCGAAGGCCCCGAAGCCCGGACCGAGGGAGAGGAGCATCTCCCACTGCGCGGGCGTCCAGCTCCAACCCCGGTCAGTCACGAGCTTCATGCACTCGGGTATGTCGTCAACACCAAGCCTGCGGATCTCCACAGCACCTGAGCACACACCGTGAGCAATGCGGTAGCCACCCATTTTCGGCCGGACTAGCATCGACGCAACAGATCCGAGCGACAGGAAGCAGGCCGGGGCCACGTGGCCGAAGAAACACAGCAGAGCAACAAGGAAGGTCAGTCCCGGTTCGCCGTGCCCGATGGTGCGGTGCTCAGCCTGCTGGGGTCGCGCGACGAAAACCTCCGGCTCGCCGAGGAACTGCTCGACGCCGACGTCCACGTGCGCGGGAACGAGATCACCTTGTCCGGCGCCCCCGCCGACGTGGCCTTCGCGGAACGGGTCTTCTCCGAACTCGTCACCCTCGCGAGCCGCGGCCAGGCCGTCGACCAGAACACCGTCCGCCGCACGGTCGCGATGCTGTCCGCGAACGCCGACGAGTCGCCCGCCGAGGTCCTGAGCCTGGACATCATCAGCCGCCGCGGCCGCACCATCCGGCCGAAGACGCTGAACCAGAAGCACTACGTCGACGCCATCGACAAGAACACCATCGTGTTCGGCATCGGCCCCGCCGGCACCGGCAAGACCTACCTCGCCATGGCCAAGGCCGTGCAGGCGCTGCAGAACAAGCAGGTCAACCGGATCATCCTCACCCGCCCGGCCGTCGAGGCCGGCGAGCGCCTCGGCTACTTGCCCGGCACGCTCTACGAGAAGATCGACCCGTACCTGCGCCCGCTGCACGACGCGCTGCACGACATGGTCGACCCGGAGACGATCCCGCGCCTCACCCAGGCCGGCACGATCGAGGTCGCACCCCTCGCGTACATGCGTGGTCGCGCCCAGCCGATCTTCACTCCGGTGCTCACCCCGGACGGCTACCGGCCGATCGGATCGCTGCAGGTCGGCGACCTCGTCATCGGCTCCAACGGCGAGCCGACGCCGGTGCTCGGCGTGTACCCGCAGGGTGAGAAGGACGTCTACCGGGTCAGCGCACAGGACGGCTCCTCGACGCTCGCGTGTGGTGAGCACCTGTGGACGGTCCGGACAGCGTCCGATCGCCGGCGGAACAAGCCTTGGCGAGTGCTCGAGACCAAGGAGATGATCGGCAACCTGCGCGCCGCGCACGCGCGGCGCTATGAGCTGCCGCTGCTCAGCGCGCCGGTGTGCCTCCCGGAACGCGAAGTGCCGATGGACCCGTACGCGCTGGGCTTGCTGCTCGGCGACGGGTGCCTCACAGGCTCGACGACGCTATCGGTCGCGCTTGAGCCGCAGATCACCGTGATGAAGAAGGACCAGGTCGAACACACGTCGGGGAGCGAGGTGCCCGGTGACGTGATCACGCTGGCGAACCCCGTGACCGTCGGCATGCGCGAGCTGAGGCTGGAAGGTACGCAGCCGCACGTCAAGTTCGTGCCAGAGCTCTACCTGGACAACAGCGCGGACGTGCGTTTGGCGGTCCTCCAGGGGTTGTTCGACTCCGATGGTGGCCTGGTCGCCCCGTTCGGCAGGACCTGCCGCGTCCAGTACACGACGACGTCGGAACGGTTGCGGGACGACGTGCTCGCTCTCGTTCGTTCGATCGGTGGCGTGGTGACCTGGGGCTACAACCACGACGCCTACGTTCTCGACATCAGACTGCCCGAGGGCGTCGAGCCGTTCCGCCTCAAGCGCAAGCGGGAGAAGTACCACGCCGCCGGTGGCGGCGGGCGTCCGATGCGGTTCATCGACAGCATCGAGCCCGCGGGCCGCACTGAGACGGTGTGCATCCAGGTGGCGGCGCAGGACTCCCTGTACGTCACCGAGGACTACCTGCTGACGCACAACACGCTCAACGACGCGTTCATCATTCTCGACGAGGCGCAGAACACGACTCCCGAGCAGATGAAGATGTTCCTCACGCGCCTGGGCTTCGGCTCGAAGGTCGTCGTCACGGGTGACGTCACCCAGGTCGACCTCCCCGGCGGCCAGCGCAGCGGTCTGAAGGTCGTCAGGGACATCCTCGACGGTGTCGAGGACGTGCACTTCTCGGTGCTGACCAGCCAGGACGTGGTGCGCCACCGCCTGGTCGGCGACATCGTCGACGCGTACGAGAAGTGGCAGGTCCAGCAGGACGTCCTGGACCAGAACGGGCCACACCACGGACCCGGTGCACGCCGGGGGAACCAGCGGCGGGGACGATAGGCGCCGTGAGCATCGAGATCGCCAACGAGTCGGGTGTCGGAGTCGACGAGGGTTCCATCGTCTCCGCCGCCCGCTTCGCGCTGGACCGCATGGGCGTGAGCCCGCTGGCCGAGTTGTCCGTCCTGCTCGTGGAGCTGGACGTCATGGCCGACCTGCACGAGCGCTGGATGGACCTGCCGGGTCCGACGGACGTCATGGCCTTCCCCATGGACGAGCTGGACTCCGCGCGCCGCCCCGACGCCGCGGGCCTCGGCCCGGCTCTGCTCGGGGACATCGTGCTGTGCCCGGCGTTCGCCAAGGACCAGGCCAAGAAGGCGGGCCACGGCCTGCTGGACGAGCTGCACCTGCTGACCGTGCACGGCGTGCTGCACCTGCTCGGCTACGACCACGCGGAGCCTGCTGAGGAACGTGAGATGTTCACGCTGCAGAACCGCATCCTCGCGGACTTCCGCAACGCGCGGGACGAGGCCGAACGGGCGGCGCACCAGCGCAGCACGGACGACAAGGTGCTCGGCGCCGTCGGGCTCGACGAGAAGAACGAAGAAGCCTGACGCCGATGAGCGAGAACCCTGCCAGTGTGATCGTGCTGGCCGTTCTGCTCGTGCTCGCCGCCGGTGTCTTCGCGTGTGTGGACGCCGCGCTTGGCACCGTGTCACGAGCACGGGTGGAGGCTCTGCAACGGCAGGGCCGCTGGGGCACCGGGCAGTTGCTGCAGGTCCTCAACGACCGGCCGCGGCACGTCAACCTGTTGTTGCTGCTGAGGCTGTTCTGCGAGCTGTCCGCGACGGTGCTCGTCACGGGCGTGTACCTGCAGTACGTGGAGCAGGACTGGCTCGCCGTTCTGTACTCGTGCCTGAGCATGCTCGTCGTGTCGTACGTGCTCGTCGGCGTCGGACCGCGCACCATCGGCCGTCAGCACCCGTACGGCGTGAGCCTGCTCGCCGCGGGCACTGTCCGGCAGCTCGGCCGCGTGCTCGGGCCGTTGTCGAAGCTGCTGATCCTCATCGGTAACGCCATCACGCCTGGTAAAGGCTTCCGCGAGGGTCCGTTCTCCTCCGAGGTGGAGCTGCGCGAACTCGTCGACATGGCGCAGGAACGCGGCGTCGTCGACGAGGGCGAGCGCGAGATGATCCACTCGGTGTTCGAGCTGGGTGACACCATCACGCGCGAGATCATGGTGCCGCGCACCGAGATCGTGTGGATCGAGCAGTCCAAGTCGCTGCGGCAGGCGCTCGCGCTGTCGTTGCGCACCGGCTACACGCGCGTCCCGGTGATCGGCGAGAGCGTCGACGACGTGCTCGGCGTCGTGAACCTCAAGGACCTCATGCGGGCCACGCTCGCCGAGGACGAGGACCCCAAGAGCGTTTCCGAGCTGATGCGCCCGATGAGCTTCATCCCGGACTCGAAGCCGATCGCGGACCTGCTGCGTGAGATGCAGGTGTCGCGCCGGCACATGGCGATCGTCGTCGACGAGTACGGCGGCACCGCGGGCCTGCTGACGATCGAGGACATCCTCGAGGAGATCGTCGGCGAGATCACCGACGAGTCCGACACCGACGACCGCCCGCCGATCGAGCACCTGGAAGACGGCGCGGTGCGGGTCAGCGCCCGCCTGCCGGTCGACGACCTCGACGCGTTGTTCGGCACGGAGCTCGACGACCACGAGGTCGAGACCGTCGGCGGCCTGCTCGCCCAGCGGCTCGGGCGCGTGCCGCTGCCCGGCACCGAGGCCGAGATCGCGGGTCTGCGCATGCGGGCGGAGGGCGGCAAGGACGAACGCGGCCGCATCCGGGTCACCACTGTGCTCGTGCGTCCGGTCAACAAGGAGAACGAAGATGACTGACATCGACCCAGAGGACGCGAAGCTCGTCACGCTCGCGCGGTCCGTTCGCGCGCGCAACGGTGCCGCGGAAGGCGCGGCGGTGCGGGACCTCGACGGCCGCACGTACAACGCTTCCACGGTCACGTTGCCGTCGCTGAAGCTCACCGCGCTGCAGGCCGCCGTCGCCGCGGCGGTGTCGAGCGGCGCCGAGGGCCTCGAGGCCGCGGTCGTGGTGACCGAGGCGGGTGCGCTCGACGAGGGTTCGGTGGCCGCGGTGCGGGACCTCGCGGCAAGCGCGCCGGTGATCCGCGCGACACCGGCCGGCGCTGTCGCTGACGTGGTTCGATAACCCCTGGGTGGCCCGCCCGCACCCTGTTGCCGGTCCCAGGGACAATGGAACGATGGATGGTTACCGCTCCGGGTTCGCGTGCTTCGTCGGCCGCCCGAACGCAGGGAAGTCGACGCTGACGAACGCGCTGGTGGGCACCAAGGTCGCCATCACGTCCAGCAAGCCGCAGACCACCCGCCACACGATCCGCGGCATCGTGCACCGCGAGGACGGCCAGCTCGTCCTGGTGGACACGCCGGGCCTGCACCGGCCGCGCACGTTGCTCGGCCAGCGGCTCAACGACCTGGTGCGCGAGACGTGGTCGGAGGTCGACGTCGTCGGCTTCTGCGTGCCCGCGGACCAGAAGGTCGGCCCCGGTGACAAGTTCATCGCCGCCGAGCTGGAGAAGGTCGCCAAGCGAACGCCCGTGGTCGGCATCGTCACCAAGACCGACCTGGTGTCGCAGCAGCAGGTGATGGAACAGCTGCTCGCGCTGCAGAAGGTCATGGAGTTCGCCGAGATCATCCCGGTGTCCGCCGTCGACGGCTTCCAGGTCGACAAGCTGAGCGACCTGCTGCTGAAGAAGCTGCCGGAGGGCCCGCAGCTGTTCCCGGACGGCGACCTGACCGACGAGCCGGAGCAGACGCTGGTCGCCGAGCTCATCCGCGAGGCCGCGCTGGAGGGCGTGCGCGACGAGCTGCCGCACTCCATCGCCGTGGTGGTCGAGGAGATGCAAGCGCGTGAGGGCCGCGACGACCTGATCGACATCCACGCGTTCGTGTTCGTGGAGCGCCCGTCGCAGAAGGCCATCATCCTGGGCCACCGCGGCGAGCGGCTCAAGCAGGTCGGCATGGCCGCGCGCAAGCAGATCGAGGCGCTGCTGGGCAGCCGGGTCTACCTGGACCTGCACATCAAGATCGCCAAGGACTGGCAGCGCGACCCGAAACAGCTGCGCCGCCTAGGTTTCTGATGGCCAACCTGTACCGCGACACCGGCATCGTGCTGCGCGTGCAGAAGCTCGGTGAGGCGGACCGGATCATCACCTTCCTGAGCCAGCGGCACGGCAAGCTCCGTGCCGTGGCGAAGGGCGTGCGTCGCACCTCGTCGAAGTTCGGCGCGCGGCTGGAGCCGTTCTGCCACGTCGACGTGCAGTTCCACCCCGGCCGGTCGCTCGACATCATCACGCAGGTGCAGACGCTGGACGCGTTCGGCGTGGGCATCGTCACCGACTACCAGCGCTACACGGCCGCGTGCGCGATCTTGGAGACCGCTGACCGCCTCACCGCCGAAGAGGGCGAACCGGTCGTGCGGCTCTATCTGCTCGTGACGGGTGCGCTGCGCGCGTTGTCGGCAGGCGAACGTGATCCGTCGTTGCTGCTGGACGCGTTCCTGATGCGTGCCATGGCGTTCGCCGGTTGGGCGCCCGCGGTGAACGAGTGCGCCAAGTGCGGCACTCCGGGCCCGCACCGGGCGTTCAGCGTCCAGGCCGGTGGCACGTGCTGCCCGAACTGCCGCCCGCCCGGCTCGGCGTCGCCGTCTTCGGACACGTTGACGCTGCTCTCGGCGCTGCTGCACGGCGAGTGGGGTGTGGTCGACGAGATTCCGCACATCGCCCGCCGGGACGCGAGTGGGCTGGTCGCGGCGCATCTGCAGTGGCACCTGGAGAGGCAGCTCCGGTCGTTGCCTTTGGTCGAGCGCAAGGCCAGGTCCGACGACGGCTAACCTGGCGATCGGTCAGCATGCGTTCTGAAGGAAATAAGCACTGTCAGGAAGGATGCCCGGTTTTATGCTGCGTCGCCGCCGCTCTGAGCGTGAGAAGCGCGTACCGCGCCCGCCGGAGCCGCACCCGTCCGGCGCGGTGCCCCCGCAGATTCCGGTCGAGTTCGTGCCGAAGCACATCGCGATCGTGATGGACGGCAACGGCCGTTGGGCGAACCAGCGCGGGCTGTCGCGGGTCGAGGGCCACAAGCGTGGCGAGCAGGTCGTCGTCGAGGTCGCCAAGGGTGCGATCGAGATGGGCGTGAAGTGGCTGTCGTTGTACGCCTTCTCCACGGAGAACTGGCGCCGCAGCCCCGAAGAGGTCCGGTTCCTGATGGGCTTCTCCCGCGACGTGATCCACCACCGCACCGACGAGCTCGACGAGCTGGGCGTCCGGGTGCGCTGGGCGGGGCGCCGGCCGAAGCTGTGGCGCAGCGTCATCAAGGAGCTGGAGGTCGCGGAGGAGCGCACCCGCGACAACGACCAGCTCAACCTCGCGATGTGCATCAACTACGGCGGCCGCGCGGAGATCGGTGACGCCGCCCGCGAGATCGCCAGGCTCGCCGCCGCCGGGCAGCTCAACCCGGACAAGGTCGACGAGAAGACCATCGCGCGCTACCTCTACCAGCCCGAGATGCCGGACGTGGACCTGTTCATCCGGCCGTCCGGGGAGCAGCGCACGTCGAACTTCATGCTCTGGCAGTCCGCGTACGCCGAGCTGGTGTTCCAGGACATCCTGTGGCCCGATTTCGACCGCACCGACCTGTGGCGGGCCGTCGAGAAGTTCGCCGAGCGCGACCGCCGCTTCGGTGGTGCGATCGACAAGCCCGATTCGGAGGTGTCGTGAACGCGAGCGGTGAGGCTCTCGAGGCCGCGCGCAAGGCGTTGGAGCTGTTCCACGACGTGTCCGTGGACGACGACGGCGCGTTGAGCTTCCGCCACGGCGACGTGCCGTGCGCTGTGCAGGGCATGGAACTGGCCGAGGGCCTGACCGTGCTCTCGCTGACGGTCGTGGTCGCGTGGGACCTGGTCGGCGACGTGGCCGTGTGGGTGGCCGAACGCGCTGGTCAGGGCCTTTTCGGCACACTGGGTGTGATCGCGTCCGAACGTGGCACGGACGTGATGCTGCGATACGCGTTCCCGGCGGACGGCCTCAAGCCGGAACCGCTGAGCACGCTCCTCATGCTGGTCGTCTCGACCGCGTCGCAGGTGCGCGGCGAGCTCCTCTCCCGCTTTTCTTGAGAAAGGACCCTTCGATGGGTGGCGTGATCATTTACGAGCCGGAAGAGGACGCGGACGTCAACGAGTTCCCGTGGACCGTCACGTTCGAACCCTCGGGCGGCGACGACTGGGACTCGTTCATCTGCGGACCGTACGAGCGTGACCACGCCGTCGCGCTGGCCGAGGCCGTGGCGCTCGACGACGCCGAAGGTGGCGTGCTGGCCATCGTGAAGCCGATGCTGCCCGCGCTGAGCGCCGAGGACGTCTCCGCCACGATCGAGGAGCTCCGCGAGGCCGCTCTCGAAGAGGAAGAGGCCGCGGACGAGACGGTCAACGGCACGCCCGTCGACTTCGACGACTCCGACCTCGAGGAGGAAGAGGCCGAGTTCGCCGAGCCGCCCTCGCCCGACGAGATCCGCGAGGGCATGGCGCGCACCTACCGCCGTCTGCTCGACCTGGACGCGGACGCGGAATGACGATCACCGGCGAGATCCGCTCGTCGAAGCGGCGCTCGGGCCCGCCTCGGCTGAAGATCACGTCGTTGGAGGTGCTGTGCGGGATCCTCGTTCTCGCACTGCTCTTCCAGTCCCGGCTCGTCGACCTGCTGGACGTGCCGAAGCTGCGCACGGCGTCGACCGTGTTCGTGGCGATCTGCGTGCAGGCCATGCCGTTCCTGGTCCTGGGCGTGCTGATCTCCGGTGCCATCGCGGCGTTCGTGCCGGCTTCGGCGTTGCGCAGGCTGCTGCCCTCGAAGACCGCGCTGGCCGTGCCCGTGGCGGGTGTCGCGGGCATCGCCCTGCCGGGCTGTGAGTGCGCTTCGGTGCCCGTGGCCCGGCGGTTGATGCAGCAGGGCGTCGCGCCGGCGGTGGCTCTGACGTTCCTGCTGGCCGCGCCCGCGGTGAACCCGATCGTGCTGGTGTCGACGGCGGTGGCGTTCAACGACACCCCGATGATGGTCGTGGCGCGGTTCGCGGGGTCGTTGCTGACCGCGATGGTCATGGGCTGGCTGTGGGTGCGGTTCGGCAAGATGGAGTGGATCGCCGAGCGTGCGCTGGCACGCATGGGAGATCACTCCGGCACGAACAAGTGGGCCGTCTTCGCCGAGAGCGCGCGCCACGACCTCGTGGACGCCGGCGGGTTCCTGGTGCTGGGCGGGCTGTTCGCGGCGGCGTTCAAGACGTTCGTGCCGGTCGCGTGGATGCAGACCCTGGGCGGCCAGATCGTGCTCGGCGTCCTGGTGATGGCCCTCCTGGCGGTGATCCTGGCGCTGTGCTCGGAGGCGGACGCTTTCGTGGCGGTCGCGTTCTCGGCTCTGCCGTTGCTGCCGCGGCTGGTGTTCCTCGTCGTCGGCCCCGCCGTCGACGTGAAGCTGATCGCGCTGCAGGCAGGTGCTTTCGGCAAGTCCTTCGCCTTCCGCTTCGCGCCCGCTACCTTCGTGGTGGCGATCTTGTGCGCTGTGGTGACGGGAGTGGTGCTGCTGTGAGGCGGGAAACCCAGAACATCCTGCTGGTCCTGCTCGGCGGTGCGCTGCTGAAGATCAGCTTCTCCGGGCTCTACCTGCGGTACGTGCAGAAGGGCCTGCTGCCGCTGCTGATCGCCGCCGGCTCGATCATGATCGGCCTGGCGCTCTTCGCGATCATCCGCGACGTCCGGCGCGGCAAAGCCGAGTCCGACGATCACGAGCACTCGTCGCGCTCGACCTGGTTGATGCTGCTGCCGGTGCTCGCGGTGTTCCTGATCTCGCCGCCCGCGCTGGGCGGCGACGTCGTCAGCTCGGCCGCCGACACGAACCAGACGCAGCGCTCCCGCAACCTGCTGGGCGACCTGCCGTCCGGGGACGTCATCCCGCTGTCGATGACGGAGTTCGTGACGCGCACGGCGTGGGACGAGTCCGGCACGCTGGACAACCGACGGGTGAAGCTGACCGGGTTCCTCACGCGCGCGGAGGGGGCCACCTACGTCGCGCGGCTCGCCATCTCGTGCTGTGCGGCGGACGCGCGGCCGTTGAAGGCTCAGCTGACCGGCGACGTGCCGTCGCTGCCCGACGAGCAGTGGGTCGAGGTGACCGGGAAGGTCGTGCCGAAGTCGGCGTCGGAGAAGAACTCGTGGGTGCCGAGCTTCACCGTGGAGTCGTTCACCTCGGTGGCCGAGCCGGTCGAGCCCTACGAGTCCTGACTGAGCAGTTCGTCGGCCTCGCCACCCCGTTCGCGATGTGCACGCGGGGAGCTTTCGTACCGCATGTCAGTACGAAAGGACCCCGCGTGCAGCGAGCAGCAGGCCTACTTGAGGCCCTTGGCCGTGCACTCCGCGCAGGTGCCGAAGATCTCGACGGTGTGGCTCACCTCGGAGAAGCCGTTCTCCGCCGCGACCCGGTCGGCCCACTTCTCGACGGCGGGGCCTTCCACCTCCACCGTGCGGCCGCAGTGGCGGCACACGAGGTGATGGTGGTGATGGGCCGAGCAACGGCGGTAGATGGCCTCGCCCGAGTCGGTGCGCAGGACATCGACCTGGCCCGCGTCCGCCAGGGACTGCAGGGTGCGGTAGACCGTGGTCAGGCCGATGCCCTCGCCGCGGCGGCGTAGTTCCTCGTGCAGTTCCTGGGCGCTGCGGAAGTCGTCCAGCTGGTCGAGCAGGTTCGACACGGCCGTGCGCTGCTTGGTGGACCTCAGTCCGGTCACAACTTCTCCTCGACGTGCGTCACAGCGTCCACGACGATGTGCGCCAGGTGTTCGTCTACCAGCCGGTACACGACCTCGCGGCCGTGTCGTTCGCCGTGCACCACGCCTGCCGACTTCAGCACTCTCAGGTGCTGGCTGATCAGCGGCTGGGCGACGCCCAGGGCTTCCACCAGTTCGTGCACGCAGCGGTCGTGTTCCCGCAGTTGCAGCACGATGGCGATGCGGACTGGCGCGGCCAGTGCGCGCAGCAGGTCGCCGGCCTCGGCGAGGGTGTGGGGGGAGCGTGGTGGGGCGGGCGCGGGGGCCGCGCGTTCGGGGGAGTGCTCGCCGTGCAGCTGGACGGTCATGGCGGCACACCTCACCTGGTAGGGATTTTCACAACCAATTCTACGGTGATGATGACCAGTATCATCAGGACCACCACGCGCAATGTGCGTTGAGCTGGGGAAAGAACCTTCCAGGTGGCCGCCAGGAGCACTCCGGCGCCCAGGATCAGCACTCCGAGGAGTGCCGCGCCGAGCGTTCCGCCCACCAGGACGCCGGTGACGAACAGTCCGAGCACTAAGACGAATGCCACCACCGGGCGGACGCGCGCGAGGGGGCCTTCGCCGGGCAGCAGAGGGCGCTTGGAGGTCACCGTGCCATCCTTGCACCGTGCTGCTGGTGTGCCGTTTCCGCGTATCCGACCCCGAGACGTTCACCTCCCGCGTGGAGGAAGCGCTCAAGCTCCTCACCGCGCAGCCGGGGTGCGAGAGGGGCACGTTGGCGCGGTCCACCGACGAGGACGACCGGTGGGTGCTGACGGTCGAGTTCGAGTCGGTGGTGGCCTATCGGCGGGCGATGTCGCCGTTCCCCGTGCGCGAACACGTGATCCCGTTGCTGTCCGAGGCGCTGACCGACGGGCCCGCGATGTACGAGCCGACGCTGACCAGCGCCGGCGGCCAGGTCGAGAAGCACACGAGCCTGCTCGCCGAGGACGCGTTCACGGTGCGGCTCGGCGAGGCGGCGGGTCCTGCTAAGCCTCGCTAGCGATCTTGCGCATCTCGTCGAGGAACTCCTCGTCGGAGCCCTCCGGCAGCAGTTCCAGCGCCTCGCGCGCGGCCTGTGCGGCTTCCGCGGGACGGTCGAGCAGGTGCAGCGTCTTGGCCCTGCCGTAGGCCGCGTAGGGCGCGGGCGTCTTCTCGAACGCCGCGAGCGCCTCGGCGAACCGTTCGTTCTCGAAGTGGTGCCAGCCGAGGTTGTTGTAGAGCGGGCCGAGCCAGTGCTCGAGCTCCGGGTGCTCCTCGATGAGGTCGAGGCCCACCTGGGTCCACTTCTCCGGGTCGTCCACCAGCGCGACCATGTGCGCGGCATCGGCGGCGAGCCACAGGTCGCCGCTCTTCTTCGCGAGCACGAACGACGCCACGAACAGCGGCTGGGCCTTCTCCGGGTCGCCTCCGGAGCGGAACAGGCGCCCGCGCTCCAGCAGGGCGCGCACCCGGCCCGTGCCGTCCGCGTCGGCGAGCACGTCGGCCTGGTCGACGAGGGTGTGACCAGCGGCGAAGTTGTCCCGCAGGCCCTCGACCCTGGCGAGCTGCGTCAGCACCTCCGCGCGCTCGTCGTCGGTCTCCACGTTGTTGAACAACGCGCGGAACCTCGCCTCGGTGCCGTCGAGGTCGGCGAAGTCCCACAGCTCTCGCAGCCGGTCTTCCATTCGTGCAGGGTAAGGCTCCGGTCGCCCGTTCGGGGCGCGACGTGACGGGCTAGGCTTGGGCCCCCGAATCTCATTCCCCCGATGGAGTTCCCGTTGGCCGCCGATCGCATCGAGACCGTTGTCAGCCTCTGCAAGCGCAGAGGGTTCGTCTACCCCTGTGGGGAGATCTACGGCGGTACCCGCTCGGCGTGGGACTACGGACCCCTGGGTGTCGAGCTCAAGGACAACATCAAGCGCCAGTGGTGGAACTTCATGGTCCGGGGCCGCGAGGACGTCGTGGGCCTGGACTCGTCGGTGATCCTGCCGCGTGACGTGTGGGTCGCCTCCGGTCACGTCGAGGCGTTCGTCGACCCGCTGGTCGAGTGCGAGTCGTGCCACAAGCGGTTCCGGGCGGACACGCTGTCCGAGGAGTACGCCGAGCGCACCGGCAAGGAGGTCGCGGAGGGCGACGTCTCCGACGTGCCGTGCCCGAACTGCGGTGTGCGCGGCCAGTACACCGAGCCGAAGATGTTCAACGGCCTGCTCAAGACGCACCTCGGTCCGATCGAGACCGAGGAGGGCCTGCACTACCTGCGCCCCGAGACCGCGCAGGGCATCTTCACGAACTTCCTGAACGTGCAGACGACGTCGCGCAAGAAGCCGCCGTTCGGCATCGGTCAGATCGGCAAGTCGTTCCGCAACGAGATCACGCCGGGCAACTTCATCTTCCGCACCCGCGAGTTCGAGCAGATGGAGATGGAGTTCTTCGTCGAGCCGGGTACGGACGAGGAATGGCACCAGTACTGGATCGACGAGCGCACGCGCTGGTACACGGACCTCGGTGTGTCGAAGGAGAACCTGCGGCACTACGAGCACCCGAAGGAGAAGCTCTCCCACTACTCGAAGCGCACCGTCGACATCGAGTACCGCTTCCAGTTCGGCGGTCAGGAGTGGGGTGAGCTCGAGGGCATCGCGAACCGCACGGACTTCGACCTCACCACGCACTCGAACCACTCCGGCGTCGACCTGTCGTACTTCGACCAGGCCACGAACTCGCGTTACAAGCCGTTCGTCATCGAACCGGCGGCCGGCGTCGGCCGCCCGATGATGGCGTTCCTGCTGGAGGCGTTCACCGAGGACGAGGCCCCGAACGCCAAGGGCGGCGTGGACAAGCGCGTCGTGCTGAAGCTCGACCGCCGCCTCGCCCCGGTGAAGGTCGCCGTGCTGCCGTTGTCGCGCAACGCCGACCTCTCGCCGAAGGCCCGCGACCTCGCGACCGCGTTGCGCCGCAACTGGAACGTCGACTTCGACGACGCCGGTGCGATCGGCCGCCGCTACCGCCGCCAGGACGAGATCGGCACGCCGTTCTGCGTGACGGTCGACTTCGACACGCTCACCGACCTCGCCGTGACGGTGCGGGAACGCGACACGATGTCGCAGGAGCGCGTGGCGATGGACCAGCTCGAGTCGTACCTCGCCGCTCGCCTGATCGGCTGCTGAGAAACGGTTCTCCGGG
Organism: Lentzea miocenica; assembly: GCF_033949945.1. NCBI lineage: Bacteria > Bacillati > Actinomycetota > Actinomycetes > Pseudonocardiales > Pseudonocardiaceae > Lentzea > Lentzea miocenica. Next base: position 80,394 of record NZ_JAXAVW010000031.1, on the reverse strand, counting down.
CCCGGTGGCTTCTGCCACCGGGCCTGATTTTTGCCGTAAAGGCAACAGGTCGCCGCGCTGATGCGTGGTGTCTGCGTGCGCACGTGGAGATCGACCAGGAGCCCGCAGGAGATCAGGCAACTCGGCGTCGTGCTCGTCGCCGCAACGCCGGGCCTCGCGCTCGGCGTCATGGCGGTGTTCGGCGCCTTGGCCGTGGGACTGGTCATGACGAGGGTGACCGTGGTGCTCACCCAGACCAAGCCGCTGCGCGTCTGGACGATCGTCTCCGCGGTCGGGAGCACCACCTCGCTGTCGACGCTGTACACCGACTAACCCCGAGGTGAGCGGCCTGCTGACCAGCCTGAGTTCGGTCGTCTTCACCGTCGTGGAGGTGGAGCAGGGCGCCAGGTCTTGGGGCGTCGTCTCTCCGGAACTGCCGGCCTGACCGAGTCGTGGGACGCTCGGCCGGTGATCATCATCGGCCGCGGCGAGCAGCCGCAGTGGGTGTGGGTGTCGGCTGCGCACGCCGAGTCGGTCAGGGCACGGCTGGCGAGGGCGGGCCTGCCCCTGATCGGTGCCGCACTGGGCGTCGGGGTCGCGCTCGTCGTCGTGGGGCTGGCTCTGCCGACCGCGGACAGCCCGATCAACGTGATCGGTGTGATGATCGCCGGGATCGGCGCGTTCTGGGCGCTGTTGTCCGGACTGAGCCTCGCCACCGCGCGGTCGTGCGCTCAGGGCGAGTTCGTCGACGTCAACGGTGCTCGTCTGGTTCGCCGGTTGCTCGCGGTCTGGTGGGGTGGGGCGATCTTCTGCGGCATGCTCGCGGGGTTCGCCGAGGTGATGAGCCCGCTGCCGTTCACCGCGGGTTCGGCGGTGTACCTGGCGTTGCTGGCGGCGGTCGTGGTGCTGTGCGGAATCGCGTTCTTCGCCGCAGGCAACATCCTGGGGCGGTTTCGCGTGTAGGAGCCATGACGGGGGAGCAGATCAGGAGCCGTGGCCGCGTGTCGGCCGCGGTGGGTGTGGTGCTCGTGGCCTGGGTCGTGGTCGTCACGGCGCTGGTTGAGGTCGAGACACCGCACGCGCTGGTGGTGACGGCGGTGACGGCTGGGCTGGTGTGCCTGTGCCCGGTAGCCGGCGGGGTGGTGGCCACGCGGATCACCGATGCGGCGTCGGCTGCCCGGCTGCGGCACGTGTTCGTCGTGCTGGAAGGCGTCGTGCTGGCGCTCGTCTTCCCGTTCTACTGGTCCGTGTCCGGCGTTGGGCTCGTAGAAGGGTCCTACGGCTTCGCGCTGGTGCTCGCGCTGGTGCTCCTCGTGCCGGTGATCGCGGCACTGGCGCTCGTCCTGCGGGCAAGCCACGCGGTGCACCAGGTCGTCGTCGCCGCATCCGGTCCGATCGTGCCGGACTCCGGAGTCGGCGGACCGGCGCAGCGGATGAGGGTGCTGGGCACCGTGCTCGTCACGGTGGGCATCGTGTTGTCGGTCGCCGGGGTGGCGGTGGTGTTCACGGCGCCTTCGAACCAGGCGCTGCTCCCGGTGCTCGGCCTGCCGGTGCTGATCACGCCGGTGCTGCTCGGGAGGCTGCTCGTGCGGGTGCGGGACGTCTACTCGGCGCGCCGGCGCAACATCGGCTGGTGCCTCGCCGTCCCCACCGGGTGCGGGTTCGCGGTGACCAAGTTCGTGTCCCTGGGCGGTGCCGCGGGGATGCTGTTCGCCGGACTGGTCTTCGCGGCGGTCGTGCTCCTGGTGATCGCGCTCTTCTCGGTGCGGGAGTTCACCGGCGTGTGGGACCGGCCGTGGCGCGAACAGCAGCGAGCGGCTACTCGATGACTCAGCCGTTGACGCCGAGCTTCGCCAGGACGGCCTTGGTGACGGCGTTGATCGACTGCCGGGCGGTGGTCCAGGAGCCGGTCGGGCTCGTGGTGAGCACGGCGACGGCGTAGCGGTTGTCGAGGACGCCCGCACTGTGCAGGTAGACGTCGCTGGGCAGGTAGTACATCCAGCCCTGCTTGGCGTACACGCCGGTGATGCCGAGCAGGCCGAACGTCTGGTCGAAGCCGTCGGCGGCGGTGGTGGGGGCGGACGACAGCGCCGCGACGATCGTGTCCCGCTCCGGTGAGGCGAGGATGTACCGGTAGAGCTTGACCATGTCGTTCGCGGTGATGACGACCTCGCCCCACTGCGACGGGTCCTCCGGGGCGTGGGTGCCGGTGAGGCCTGCTTCGGCGGCGACGCGGCCGATGGCCTCCATGCCGTCGAACCTCGTCCACAGCACGTCCATCGCCTCGTCGTCGCTGGCGCTCAACGCTCGGTGGATCAGGTCCCGGTCGTCTTCGGACAACGGCTGTCGCAACGCGTCGATGGCAAGGATCAGCTTCGACAGTGACGCCGAGTAGAACGGCTGGTCGCCCTGTTGCGAGACGACCTGGCCGGTTTCGAGGTCCATGACGGCGACGCCGACGTCGGACTTGCCGCCGGCCGCGATCGCAGCCGACATATCAGCTGCGGACATGGTGGATACTGCCGACGAGCTGGCGGTATCCGATATATCGGGGCTGGTATGCGATATGTCGGCGCCGGGGTCGTCGGTGGTGTCGTCCGCGGAACCGTCGTCTGCATCCAGTATGTCGGGACCGCGCGACATTTCAGCGGAAGGCTTCGCGTGGGCGTGGCACGGCGAGGCGTCCGGGATGGCGAACACCGCCGCGACGAGGAAGAGGATCAGAGCCCAGCGCACACTTCCAAGTTCCGCGTCAGAGGAGCCTGGTGTCGAGCTTTTCCTCCTGTGCGGTTGCTGAAGAATCCTCCCTGACCACCACGTATGCGCCGGAGCCCTGCCGTTCCGTCACCGCTTCGACGAGCTCGGTGCCGCGGTAGAGCAGGCCGACGCCGTCGTCGGTGCAGTAGGTCGTCGGCAGCACGCCCGCGGCCACCGCCTCGTGGATCTTCGGGCGGCGGGTCTCCTCGGAGTCGTAGTGCACGCCGTTGCCGTAGGGCAGGAAGCCGAGACCGTTCGTGACGATCCGCAGGTCCGGGCCGAACGAGTCCGTGGCGCCGCCCGCGTGCCAGCAGATCGAGCCCGCCGACACGCCGCTGAGCACGACGCCGGCCTCCCACGCCTTGCGGAAGACCGCGCCGAGGCCGTGCACCTCCCACACCGCGAGCAGGTTCGCGACCGATCCGCCGCCCACCCACACGACGTCGTGGGACAGCACGAAGTCCTCGAGGTCGTCGGTCGGCGGCATCGTGAAGAGGTTGAGGATCGACACGTCGACGCCCGCGACCATGCCCGCTTCCGCCATGTTCGCGTTCATGTGCCGCTGGTCGCCCCCGGCGGTGCCCACGTGGCAGAGCCGGGGCCTGCGGCCTTCCACGCCGGACAGGTCCAGGGCGAAGTGGATCAGCTTGCCGAACTCGACGAAGGTCCGGCGCCCGGAGCGCAGACCTCCAGAGGTGGCGAGGATGGTGGGCTGCTCAGCAGGCATGACGATGATCCTCGCAGGGGCGTCAACGCGGGGCCCGCCCGGTTCTGGGAGCATGCAGGGGTGCGTACCCCACCCCTCAAACCACTGGCCAGGATTCGCCGGATCGTGCTGCGCCTGTTCTTCGGCGCGTTGGTCATCGGTGTGCTCGTGGGTGGCGGCACGGCGTTCCGCGTGTGGCAGGTCGCGCGGGTGGACGACTGGACGAAGGCCGACATGGCGATCGTCCTCGGTGCCGCGCAGTACAACGGCGTCCCGTCCGACGTGCTCGAAGCCCGGCTGGAGCACGCGCTCGGCCTCTACAAGGAGGGCGTCGTCGGTTACATCGCCACGACCGGCGGCCGCCAGCCCGGCGACAACTTCACCGAGGGCCAGGTCGGCAAGCTCTGGCTGGTCAAGCGCGGGGTCCCGGAGGACCGCGTGCTGCAGGTAGGCGAGGGCGCGGACACCCTCGGCTCGCTCAGGGCCGTCGCGTCGGTGGCCAAGGAACGCGACCTGAAGACCGCCGTGATCGTGAGCGACCCGTGGCACTCGCTGCGCGCCCGCACGATGGCGGAGGACGCCGGTCTGCACGCCTGGACGTCACCGACCCGCAGCGGCCCGAACGTGCAGACGCGTGAGACGCAGTGGTTCTACATCAAGCGCGAGACCGGAGCCTTGCTGTACTACCGCCTGATGAAGGCGCACGCAGGAGTGTTCGACGAGCTCAAACTGCCTAATATCGGCTGATGGGATACACCCGCCACGACGGGGAACGCCTGCTCCCCGAAGACCCCAAGAGCGGCGCGCTGCCGGGTGCCCGCAAGGACACGCGCACGCCGTTCTCCCGGGACCGGGCCCGCGTGCTGCACTCCGCGGCGTTGCGCCGGCTCGCGGGCAAGACCCAGGTCGTCGGCCCCGGCGAGGGTTCCGAAGTCACCGGTGTCCCTCGCACGCGCCTCACGCACTCGTTGGAGGTCGCGCAGATCGGCCGCGGCATCGGTGAGGAACTGGGCTGCGACCCGGACATCGTCGACACCGCCGGCCTCGCGCACGACATCGGGCATCCGCCGTTCGGGCACAACGGCGAGAGAGCGTTGAACGAGCTCGCCGGCCCGTGCGGTGGCTTCGAGGGCAACGCACAGACGTTCCGCATCCTCGCCCGCCTGGAGCCCAAGACCGCGCACGGACTGAACCTCACGCGCGCGGTGCTCGACGCGTCGACGAAGTACCCGTGGCCGCGCACGCCGGGCACGGTGAAGTTCGGCGTGTACGACGACGACCTCGAGGTGTTCGAGTGGATGCGTGCGGGCGCACCCGAACGCGCACAGTGCATCGAGGCGCAGGTGATGGACTGGTCCGACGACGTGGCGTACTCGGTGCACGACGTCGAGGACGGCGTGCTGGCCCACCGCATCAGCCTCGGCGCGCTGGGCCGTCCCGACGAACGCGGCGCCATCGCGTCGCTCGCCGCGAAGACGTTCTCCGACGAGTCCGTGACCACGCTCGAAGCCACCGCCGAGGAACTGCTCGCGCTGCCGGTGATCGCGTACTGGACCGACCGCGAGTACGACGGCTCGCTCGGCGCGCAGGTGGCGTTGAAGAACCTCACCAGCGAACTGGTCGGCAGGTTCGCGAGCGCCGCCGTCACCGCGACCCGCGAGGTGCACGGCGACGGCGCGCTGACCCGCTACTCGGCGTCGCTGGAGATCCCCCGGCAGGTGGCGGCGGAAGTGGCGCTGCTCAAGGCGATGGCCGTCCGGTACGTGATGAGCGACCCGGCCCGCCTCGCCATGCAGGCCGAGCAACGTGACCTGATCACCGATCTCGTCGTCCGCCTGATGGAGCGCCCGACGCTGCTCGACCCCGCGTTCCGCCCGGTGTTCGCGGCCGCTTCCTCTTATGAGGCAAGGCTTCGCGTCGTCATCGACCAGGTCGCGCTGCTCACCGACGCGCAGGCCGTGGCCTGGCACCGCGCATCGGCGTAGCTTCGAAGGCATGGCGGACGAATCCAGACCGCCGGGCCGAAGATGGCCATGGCGCAGACCAAGCCGGGAAGCCGTGCCCGTGGGCTTCGACGACCAGGGGGACGACGACGGTAGCGCCGGTGTGCGCGAACCCCGCCACCCCAAGCCACCCGGGCCGATGGGAGGAGCGGGGGAGCGGCCCGTCCCGGAAGACCCGATCGTGATGTCACTGCCGGATCCGCGTTCTTAGGCAAGATCCACGTTCTTAGGGAGAACCTCGTGACCGATCAGGCCGACTTCGCTCTGACCATGCACCGCGTCGCCGTCCCTGATCCGTCCTCCAACGCGTGCTGGTCGCCCTTCTCGGTGGCCAGTGCGCTCGCGTTGGCCCGTGAGGCCGCGCGCGGTGAGACCCGTTCCGAACTCGACGCGTTGCTGGCCGGCTTCGACGCCACCGACGCGCTGGACGTGCCCGAACTGGCCGTCGCGAACACGTTGTGGGCCGACGACGACCTGACGCTGAACCCGGACTTCTCGCTGACCTCCTCGGTGCGCCGCACGGCGTTCTCCGACCCCGCGACGGTCCGCAAGATGGTCAACACCGACGTCGCCGAGACCACCCGCGGCCTGATCCCCGAACTGCTGACGGACGCGCCGCCCGCGGACGCCGCGGCGATCATCGTCAACGCGCTGTACCTGAAGGTGGGCTGGCTCAACGCGTTCTCCGCCTGGGAGACCGCGGACAGGCCGTTCCACGCGCCCGGCGGCGACGTGTCCGTGCCGACGATGAAGGTGACCGAGAAGTTCCGCTACGCCCGGCACGACGGCTGGCAGACGATCGTGCTGCCCGCGGACTCCGGGGTGGAGGCCGTGATCCTGCTACCCGACACCTCGCTGGACCAGCCGCTGGACCGCTCGGTTCTGCAGGCCGCCAACCGGGTGAACCTCGAGCTGTCACTGCCCAAAGTGGACGTTCGGGAGAAGTTCCAGCTCAGGGGAGTGCTGGAACGGCTGGGAGTCCGGCGCATGTTCGCACGCGACGCCGACTTCAGCGGGCTTTCGCCGGATGAGCGGTTGTTCGTCGACGACGTCATCCACGAGGCCGTGCTGCGGCTGGACGAGGAGGGGCTGGAGGGTGCGGCGGCCACCGCTGTCACGTTCCGGACGGTGTCGATCGAGATCCCGGCGGAGCCGATCGTGGTGAACGTGGACAGGCCGTTCCTGCTCGCCGTCCGGCACGCACGGTCCGGCGCCGTCTACTTCCTCGCGCAGGTCGCCCGTCCGTAACCAATTTCGGCACCATTCGCCCTGATGTGCGGGCGTTTCGCGCGGCGAGATCATGATCATGGCTTTACCGTTCCAGGTATGACCCAGCACGGTGCCGGCGAGCAGCTCGTCGTGCTCGCCGCGGCGGGCGCCACGCAAATCACCTGCTTCAGCGGCGTCACAGTTCCTGTCCTCCTGCGAACCGAGTGCTACGCGAAAGCGCTGGCCACCGCGCTGGGCCTCGCGCCGTCGCCGGATCTGCAGCGCGACGGTGTGCTGCCACAGTGCGTGTTCTTCATCCACGAGTACGCGTTGCAGACCGTGGTGGGGAACAACCGGCTGATGGAGGACCAGGTCCTGCACCTGCTGTTCCACGCGCCGTCGATCCGGGTCGTGCCGGCCAGCGCGGGCGGGGCGGCGGCGGTCGGGCTCGACTACGCGCTGATCCAGTACGAGCACGAGCCGCCGCTGGTCTACCTCGCGAACTGGGCGCTCGTCAGCGACGCGGCCACCGTTGAACGGGCCATGCAGGTGTTTCAGCGCATGCACGCGGTTGCCCTCGACAACGAGCGGTCGCGTGACGTGCTGATGGAGTACGTGGCCGTGTACGACCGTTAGTTCGGGGTGTTGCGGCGCAGGAAGAGCCGCATGCCGTTCTCGCCGGGCAGCGCGCACAGCAGCAGGCGGACGTTCTGGTGACGCACCGGCACCGCACACGAGTCGCCCGCCAGCAATGTTCCCGCCAGCAGGCCGGCCGACTCGTGATCGATGTCCAGCACGAAGTCGTTGCTCATGGATGGACCCTATGAGCTGGCCGCCTCGCAACCCAGTCACCCAAAGGTGTCACATTCTCTGTCACGTTCTGGGGAACCACCTCGTCCAGAGAGCATGACGAGGATCAAGGGAGTCACCAAGAAGGACGCGGGCCTGCTCACCAAGGCCCTGTACTGGTTCGCGCGGCGTGAGTTCGGCGCGGTGCCGGAGCCGGTCACGGTCATGGCGCACCACCCGAAGCTCCTGATCGCGAGCGGCCGGCACGAGCTGGCGGTCAAGAAGGCGATCCACGGGCCGTTGTTCGAGCTCTGCGTCTACCGGACGGCCGTGAAGCTCGGCTGCTCGTGGTGCGTGGACTTCGGCGCGATGCTGATGAGGCACGGCGGTCTGGACATCGAACGGCTCAAGCACATCGACGATTACGCGACGTCCGAGCTGTTCACCGACCTCGAACGCAAGGCGCTCGCCTACGCCGACGCGATGACCGACACGCCCGTCAGCGTCACGGACGAGCAGGTCGCGGAGCTGGAAAAGCTGCTGGGACGCAAGGAACTGATCGCGCTGACCTACCAGATCGCACTGGAGAACCAGCGCGCTCGGTTCAACAGCGCGTTCGAAATCAAGGACCAGGGGTTCACCAGCGGCGAAGCCTGCCGCGTTCCGACAAACTAGACGGGTGGAGAAGATCACCCTGACGGGTGCACAGGAGACCATGCTCGCCACGCTGTACGGCCGGGCGCTGGACAGCGGGCGGGCCACCTCCGTGCTGCACGACGACGAGGCACGGCGTGCGGTCGACCGGATCGACTACGACTTCGGCAAGACCGGGATGACCACGACCACCGCGGTCGGTGTCGCCATCCGCGCGAAGACGCTCGACGACTGGACCCGCGACTTCCTGCGGCGCAACCCGTCCTGCACGGTGCTGCACCTGGCCTGCGGGCTGGACACGCGCGCGCACCGCATCGAGCGGCCGGACACCGTGCGGTGGGTCGACGTCGACATGCAGGACGTCGTCGCGTTGCGGCACAAGCTGTTGCCCGAGCCGGCGGGCGACTACCGGCTCGTCGCGTCGTCGGTCACCGAGGACGCCTGGCTCGACGAGGTGCCCGCCGACCGCCCGGCGGTGGCCGTGTTCGAGGGCCTCTCGATGTATCTCACCCAGGCGGAGGGCCACGCGCTGATCAGCCGGATCACCCGCCGGTTCGCCAGTGGTGAGCTGTTGTTCGACGTCTACGGCTCGTGGGGGATCAAGCTGCAGAAGCTCGTTCCGGCCGTGCGCAACGCCGGGGCGACGTTGCACTGGGGCGTGGACGACCCGCGCGAGATCGAGGCGCTGCGCCCCGGACTGACCACTGTGGACGCTTGGCGCAGCGTGGACCTGCCGCACCTGGACGCGTTGCCCAGGTCCGGCAGGATCCAGATGAAGGTCGTCAGCGCGACCCCGAAGCTCCGCGACGTCGGGAAGTTGCTGCGACTGCGTTGGTGATGTTCGGGTTGGTGCTCAGGCTTCGATGACGAAGTCGAACTTGGCGGTGTAGCGGTTGCCGATGAGCGGGCCCAGCTCGACCTCGCACTCGCGGTCGAGGTAGGCGTCGCGCCGGTTCAGCGCGGCCACGTTCATCCCGTACGCCCTGAGGTTGTCCGGGAAGAACAGCTGCGTGGTGAGGATCCGGCCGTTCCGCGCCTGCACCTTGACGTGGATGTGCGGGGTGCGGCCCGGATAGTCCTTCGGCACGATCGTTTCCAGCACATAGGCACCGGACGCGTTCGTGAACTGGTGCCCACGCATCTTGAACGTGGTGTTGTCGTACACGCCCCGGTTGTCGGCCTGCCAGAAGTCCAGCAGTGCGTTGGGGATGGGCGCGCACTTCATCGTGTAGACGAACCCGGTGATGCTGAGCACGACGCCGGTCACGCCAGGTGTGCGCAGGTTCGTGCGCTGCGGGGAGTTCCGCTTGAAGTAGGGACCTTCGATGTTCGACGGGGTGTCGTCGTCATCGACGCAGGTCGGGGTCAGGGGGAGAGGGGCGCTTCGAGCGGTGGTGGTACCCGCGGCGGTCAGCGCGACCGCGGCGGCCGCACCGGTCGCCAGGAACGCCCGGCGGGTGGGCAGGTCGTGTTCGGGCATGATCGGACTCCGGTGGTTGCAACCCGCGGCAGGGGGCTTGGGCTGGACCAGCGGCGAAAACGTTAGCGTCGAAACGAAACCGGGACCAGTTACGGTCTAGACCAAAAAGTCCACGTGACCGAGCTTGTCCGGGTTCGCGATGTCGTAGATGGCGGCGACCTTGCCGTCGTGCACGGTGAACGTGGTGACGCGTGCCGCCACGTCGCCCTGCGCCGCCATGACCACACCGAGATCGCCGTTGACGAACACCGGCCGGTGCTCCGGGTAGCCGTACTTGCGCAGCAGCCCGAGGAAGAACCGGGCGACCTTGTCCGCGCCGGAGACCGTGTTGACCGCGGTGCGCACCTTGCCGCCGCCGTCGCCGATCATCACCGCGTCCGGGTGCAGCAGGCCCAGCACGGCCTCGATGTCGCCGCCGGCCATGGCCCGCAGGAACTTCTCCAGCACCTCCTGCTGCTCGGCCAGTGCCGCGCGAGGTGGTGGCTCGGCGCCCGCGACGGCCTTGCGGGCGCGCGAGGCGTGCTGGCGGGCGGCTTCCGGGGTCAGCCCGAGGGTGTCCGCGATCTCGTTGAACGGCAACGAGAACGCGTCGTGCAGCACGAAGGCGACGCGTTGCTCGGGGGTGAGCCGGTCCAGCACGACCAGCGCCGCCATCCGCACGCCGTCGTCCCGCACGACGGACGCGAGCGGGTCCGCGTCCTCGCCGGTGGTGAGCAGCGGTTCCGGCAGCCAGGAGCCCACGTAGGTCTCCCGGCGCACGGCCGCGGACCGCAGCCGGTCGAGGCAGATGCGGCTCACCACGGTCGTGAGCCAGCCGCGCACGTCGCGGATGCCCTCGGCCGCTGAGAAGCGCAGCCACGCCTCCTGCACGGCGTCCTCGGCGTCGGCGACGCTGCCGGTCAGCCGGTACGCGACGCCCACGAGGTGGGTGCGATGGAGTGCGAAGTCGTCGGCCGCGGTCACGGTTGGCAGTTTGCCAGGGGATTAGACTCGGGGACGTGGCAGGACGCATCAGGGAGAGCGACATCGCGTTGGTGCGTGAGCGCAGCCAGATCGATGAGGTCGTCGGCGACCAGGTTTCGCTGAAGAGGGCCGGCGGAGGCGCGCTCAAGGGCTTGTGCCCGTTCCACGACGAGAAGACGCCCTCGTTCAACGTCCGCCCGTCGCACGGCACGTTCCACTGCTTCGGCTGCGGCGAGGGCGGCGACGTGATCGCCTTCGTGATGAAGGTCGAGCACCTGTCGTTCGTGGAGGCCGTCGAGCGGCTCGCGGACCGGGCGGGCATCCAGCTCACCTACGAGGGCGGCGGCGTCACGATCCAGCGCGATCGGGGCACCCGCAGCAGGCTCATCGAGGCGCACAAGGCGGCCGCGGAGTACTACGCCGAGCAACTCGCGACGCCGGAGGCGCAGGCGGCGAGGGAGTTCCTGGCCGAGCGCGGGTTCGACGAGGCGGCGGCCCGGCAGTTCGGCTGCGGCTTCGCGCCCGGCGGCTGGGACAAGCTCACCAAGCACCTGCTGGGGCGCGGTTTCGAGCTCACCGAGCTGATCAAGTCGCAGCTCACCAAGGAGGGCCGCCAGGGGCCGATCGACCGGTTCCACCGGCGGTTGCTGTGGCCGATCAAGGACATCGGCGGCGAGGTCGTCGGCTTCGGCGCGCGGCGGATCTTCGACGACGACCCGATCCAGGCGAAGTACCTCAACACCAGCGAGTCGATGATCTACAAGAAGTCGCAGGTGCTGTTCGGGCTCGACCAGGCCAAGCGGGAGATCGCGAAGCGCAAGCAGGCCGTCATCGTCGAGGGTTACACCGACGTGATGGCGATGCACCTGGCCGGCGTGCCGACGGCGGTCGCCTCCTGCGGCACGGCGTTCGGCACGGACCACATGAACGTGCTGCGCAGGCTGCTGATCGACGACGACGTGAACGGCGAGGTCATCTTCACCTTCGACGGCGACGAGGCGGGCCAGAAGGCCGCGCTGAAGGCGTTCGACGGTGAACAGCACTTCTCCGCGCAGACCTACATCGCGGTGGCGCCGGACGGCATGGACCCGTGCGAGCTGCGGCAGGCCAAGGGCGACGTCGCGGTGCGCGACCTGGTGGCGCGGCGCACGCCGTTGATCGAGTTCGCGATCAAGGCGCAGCTGCGGGCGTACGACCTGGACTCGGTGGACGGGCGCGTCGAGGCGCTCAAGAAGATGGTGCCGTTCGTCGCGCAGATCAAGGACCGCGCCAAGCGGGACGGGTACGCGACGCGGCTGGCCTGGTGGGTCGGCTGGGACGACGAGGCGATGGTCGTGCGCCGGGTCCGTCAGGTCTCCGGCGGCAAGACGCCGGCCGCGGCCCCTCAGCGCGTCGACCCGAACCAGATGGCGCTGGGCGTGGAGGTCGACGGCCCGGCCCGGCCGAACCCGCGCGACCCGCGGCTGGTGCACCAGCGCGAGGTGCTCAAGGTCGCGCTGCGGCTGCCCGAGTACGCCGGACCGCTGTACGACTCACTGCCGGACGAGGCCTTCACCGAACCGGCGTACGTGGCGCTGCACCAGGCGATCCGCCAGGCCGGTGGCGCTTCCTCCGGGCTCGCGGGCACGGCGTACCTGGACGCGATCTCGCAGGCGTGCTCGCACGCGTCGGTGCGGTCCGTGCTGACCGAACTCGCCGTGGAACCGTTGACCGTCAAGCAGAACGACGAGTTCCGTTACGTGTCGATGGTGATCGCGCGGCTGCAGGAGGTGCAGGTCGGCAAGCAGGTCGAGGACGTGAAGTCGCGGTTGCGGCGGCTGTCCCCGATCAAGGACGCCGACGAGTACCGGTCGCTGTGGGGCGACCTCGTCGCGCTGGAGGAGTACCGCAAGGCGCTCCTGCAGCAGAGCGCGGGAGTGCTGTAGTGGGGTTGTTTCGACGGCTGTTCGGCTCTGGAGCGCCGGACGGGTTCACCGGCACGTTGGAGCCCGAGGAGACCGTCATCGCGTTCACCGCGGTGGAAGGCGGCCATCTGGTCGTGACGTCGCTCGGGCTGTGGGTGCCGGGACCGCGCAGGATCGGCTGGCACCTGATCAGCAAGGTGAAGTGGGAAGGCGCGCTGCGGGTGGTCGAGGCCAGGGAGGCGTCGACCGAGGGGCCGGTCGTGCTGCTGGAAGACCTTCCCGCGCAACGGTTCGCGGTCGCCGACCCCGGCAAGGTGCTGCGGGCGATCAGCCAGCGCGTGGAGGGGTCGATCCGGCACCGCGAGCGCGTCGAGTCGCCCGGTGTGTGGATTCTCCAGCGCAAGATTCCCGGCCGTGACGGCGTCGTGTGGCAGGCCCGCGGAGACGCCGGGGTGGATCTCGCGGCCGTGCACGAGGCGGTTTCCGGGTTCGCCGCGAGGCTTGCGGGCTAGCAGTACGCGTGTACTGTTAGCCGTATGTGGGATCCGGCGCAGTACTTGGCCTTCGCCGATCACCGGGCGCGGCCGTTCTACGAGCTTGTGGCGCGCGTGGGGGCTTCGGAGCCTCGCCGCGTGGTGGACGTGGGCTGCGGGCCCGGCAATCTGACCTTGTCGCTGTCCTCGCGGTGGCCGTCCGCGGTCATCGAGGCGTTCGACTCGTCTTCCGAGATGGTCGAAGCCGCTCGTGCCGCTGGTGTGGATGCGCGCGTGGACGAGGTGATGACCTGGGAACCGTTGCCGGACACCGATGTCGTGGTGTCCAACGCGGTCCTGCAGTGGGTTCCGTCACATCCCTCGATCGTGGAGAAGTGGGCGTCCGCACTGCCTTCCGGCGCGTGGCTGGCGTTCCAGGTGCCCGGCAACTACGCCGACGCGTCGCACCGGCTGATCCGCGAGGTGGCGGGATCGGGGCTGGCGCACGTCTTCCGGGCGGAGAAGCCGGTCCTGGCGCCCGTGGAGTACGCCGAGCTGCTGGCGGTCTGCTCCTCTGTGGACGTCTGGGAGACCACGTACGTGCAGCGGCTGTCCGGCCCGGATCCGGTGCTCGAATGGGTGAGCGGCACGGCTTTGCGGCCGGTGCGGGCCGCACTGTCCTCTTCGGACTGGGAGGCCTACGTCGCGGAACTGGCGCCGCGGCTGCGCGAGGCGTACCCCGAGCGCGCCGACGGCACCACTTGGTTCCCGTTCAGACGGATCTTCGCGGTGGCCCAGGTGTGAAGATCGTCACGCCCTCGGCGTGGCCGGAGGTGTGACGGAGCGGCCGTTGGCGTCTGCCTGGTGCCGCCACGGAGCCTTCTCCGCGGCCTTTTCCGCAGCGTCCGCGGCCAGGTCTTTCGCCTGGTGGGCCGCCTCGAACGCCTTGTCCTTCGCCTGGCTCGCCGTCTTGCGCACCGTGGGGTTCGCAGTGAAGCGGTGCCAGAGACGCACGATCTGGTCGTAACGCTCGCGTCCGGCCTTCGCGCCGAGCACGTAGCCGATCGCCGCACCGACCAAGATGCCCTTCATGCGGGTCTCCTCTCACATCGTGCCTGGTCAGGCCCCATCTTGCCGCAAAGTGGGGGGTGGTTGATGAACTAGTTTTGCGGACCATGTAGAGTTACCCACTGTCAGGAGGAACCAAGCCTGACAGGCAAGACACAACAGAACATTCCCCCATAGCTCAATTGGCAGAGCATGCGACTGTTAATCGCAGGGTTACTGGTTCGAGTCCAGTTGGGGGAGCTTAACAGCAGGTGAGGCCCCATCCGATGCGGATGGGGCCTCGCTTCGTTTCAGGCCCTTTGCATTGCGCGGTAGAAGGAGTTCGCGGAGGTGGCCCAGTCCATCCGGGACACCGCGCGGAAGCCGGCCTGGACGCACTTCGCCCGGAAAGCCTCGTCCACCAGCATCTTCACGACGGCCTCGGCGAGCCCGGCGCTGTCGCCCACCTCGGCGAGCAGCGCGGTCTCGGCGTGGACGCAGAAGTCCTCGACGCCGCCGTTGCGGGTGCTGACCACCGCGCTCCCGCAGGCCATCGCCTCGGCGGCGGGAAAGCCCCAGCCCTCCGTCGTCGAGCTGCACAGGTAGACCGCGCTGCGTTGATAAACCTGTTCCACCAGCGAGTTGCCGCTCAGGCCCTGGTGGTAGGTCATCCACTCCGGCAGTTCGGCAGGGCGTTCACCGAAGCCGAACGCGTGCACCGTGAGGTCGGGCAGGACGCGCCGGACATCTGTCAGCGCCGCCACGCCCGTTGTCAGCCCCTTCACCTGATGGCGATCGGCCAGCAGCGCGACTGTGCGGCCACGCGGGCGTTCGACGTCCGGCGGCCGGAACGTGCGGAGGTCCAGGCCGTTGGGCACGACCGTGATCCGATCCTGGTCGACGCCGAGCCCGCGCAGCACTCCGGCCAGGTACGACGAGACGACGATCTTGGGCACGTCCAGCGTCAGCACGGCGTGGACCTCGTCGGTGCCGTCCCACACCTCGTAGCCCTGCACGAGGTGGACGGGCCTGCCCTGGCCGGGCGAGAGGTGGGGGAGCAGCCGCGCGGTCGTCCAGTGCGTGGCGACCACGACGTCGCCTGGTGGCAGTCGGCTTGCCTCCAGCACGGGCAAGATCGCCAGCCGGACCCGGCTGTCCACCGGGAACCACTTCATGGCAGTCCGGAGTCGGTTCGGGCTCAGGCTGTTCCACATGTCTCGCAGCGCTTCGCGGACGTGCACGACCGGTTGAGCCCAGCCCTGCCGCCACCGTTCGTGCACGACGGTGACCTCACATCCCAGTGCGGCCAGCCTGTTCGCGTACTCGTAGACGACGCGGACACCGCCGATCGGCTTGCGAGCGAAGGTCGGCAGGATGAAGGTGATGCGCACAGGGCATCGAACCACGTCATCCGACTGGGGCCTTTCGGATCGCCCTCGGGTGGGTCAGCTTGGGTGGATGTCCCGCTTCGCGAACCTCCGCCGCATCTCGTCGCTGGATCCGGTCGCCGACCACGAGGAGATAATGCGGATCTCCGCCGGCTTCGAGTTCCCGTGGGACTACCAGAAGTCGTTGGAGATGGCGCTGTTCCGCACGTACTGCGTCCCGACGATCTCGGGCCTGCTGGCACGCACCGGCGAGTTCGAACGCCGCCCGCAGAAGCGCTACGACGACACCGCGGTCCTGATGGCCGAACTGGTGGAGCACGGCTACGACTCCCCGCGCGGACGTGAGGCGTTGCGCGTGGTCAACCGGCAGCACGGCCGTTACGACATCTCCAACGACGACATGCTCTACGTGCTGGCGACGTTCATCTACGACCCGATCGAGTGGCTTTCGCGGTATGGCTGGCGGCCGTTGACCCGCCACGAGCAGCTGGCCGCGTTCCACTTCTACCGCGCGGTCGGCGCCCGGATGGGGATCCGGGACGTGCCGGCCGGCTTCGACGAGTTCCTGGCCTTCAAGCAGGCCTACGAACAGGAGCACTTCGTGTTCGCCGAGTCGAACCGGCGGATCGGGCAGTACACGCTCGACCTGTTCTGCTCCTGGTATCCGTCGTTGGCGCGTCCTGTGGTCTCACGCGCTGTGGTCGCGATGCTCGACCCGCTGATGGTGCGCGCGTTCGGTTTCACCGCGCCACCGGCCTGGGTCGGGGCGTTGGGACGCCTCGCGCTGCGTGTGCGCGCTCTTGTCGTGCGGCGCATGCCGATGCGCAAGGTCCTGAAGCTCACCAACGCCCGCAATCGCACCTATCCGGGTTACCCGCGCGGTTACCGGCCGTCGGACCTGGGGGCGATCTCCAGCACCGCGCCCTGATCGTTGAGCGTGAAGCCCATCGCCTTGAGGAACTCGTTGCCGGGCTTGAAGTCGTCGAGCCTGGCGTGCACGTGCGTGACCGCCGGGAACCGTTCGGCGAGCGCCTTGACCATCTCGCTGCCGATGCCCCACCTGCGAAGGTCCTTCGGCACGAGGAAGAACCCGATGCTGGCATGGCCCGGCGCCGGATGGTCCAGCACGAGGTCGACGAACCCGATCATGCCCTGGGCCTGGGCGACCAGCAGGTGCTTCTGCTCGAACGCCACACCCTCCGGCAACGCGTAGAAGAGGCTCTGCACGTCACCGGGCCCGGACGGATGCCCCGTGGCAGCCTGGAACCAGTCGTCGCAGTCGGCGAACAGCCGCAGCACCTCGGGCTCGTCCGCCGGGGTGAAGTCGCGGAGGGTCAAACGCACGCGTGCAGCCTATGTGTCGCTCGCCACGGGGGCGCGCAAGGGCCGTTCGGGCTGATCGGTATCCTCCACCACGCAGCGTTAGCGGCTTGGCCTGCGGCTGCGAGGGGGCAGTAGCTCAACCGGTCAGAGCAGCAGACTCATAATCTGTCAGGTTGTCGGTTCGAATCCGACCTGCCCCACAACCTCAGCCTGACCCTGCTCGCGCAAGCGCTCGCCGGTTCGGTTGTCGTCATGTTGCGGGGGCGACCCCGCAGTCCCCGCAGTCCCCGCGGCCTCAGCCTGACCCTGCGCGCAGACCTTCCACGTAGATGGACAGGAAGCGGCGCCACTCGCCGGGCACGTCCCTGATCACCTGGGCCATCGCCCTGGTCAGCGTGGCCATGTCGGTGATCGAGAAGTCGGGCCGCAGGACTCCTGCCGTGATGGCTCGCATGATCAGGGTTTCCGCGTGGCCCGCGCCGCGGTGGCAGGCCGAGACCACTTCCGGGGCGTTCGGCAGGTCCTTCGCGAGGACGTCGTTGAGGCCGCGGTCCTCGGCATGCAGGGCGTAGAGGTCGTCCAGGTAGGTGACGAAGCCGTGCCACGGGTCCGGGTCGGCCAGGGCCTTCTCGCCGATCACGTCCAGGGCGGCGAGGCGCTCGGGGAAGATCGCCGACACCAGGTCCTCGCGGGTCGGGAAGTGCTTGTAGAGCGTGCCGATGCTGACCTCGGCCTTGCGGGCGATGTGCTCCATCGGCACGTCGAGGCCGCGGTCCGCGAACAGTTCCGCGGCCGCTGCCAGCAGCTTCTGCCGGTTGCGTGCCGCGTCCGCACGCAGGGGCCTCGACGCGGTGACCATGTGCGGATCCTACTCAGCGGTTAAGTCGAGGGTGCCCTCGAATTCTGTGGTAGCGTCGGACGAGTAAGTCGAGGGGTGCCTCGAATTAGCGTTCGGAAGGGCGAAACCCATGTCTCCCACCGTGGTTGTGCTCGGGGTCGGCCCTGGGCTGGGCATGTCCGTCGCGCACCGGTTCGGTCGCGAGGGCTACGAGGTCGTGCTGATCTCGCGTCGTGGTGACCGGCACGAGGGCTATCTGGCGGAGCTGGCCGGCAAGGGCGTCAAGGCGCGGGCGTTCGCTGTGGACGTGCGCGACCGCGAGCACCTTTTGTCCACTTTGGACTCGATCGGCGCTGTCGACGTCGTGTACTACGGGCCGGGCGCCACCGACCTGAACGACATGCCCGGCGAGATCACGTCGACCACTTCTGACGAGGTGCGCGAGGCCATGGGCTGGCTGTATCCGGCCGTCGACGTCGTCGGGCACGTGCTGCCGGGCGTGATCGAGCGCGGGGGCGGTCTGCTGTTCGCCGGAGGGCTGAGCGCGGTGATGCCGATGCCGGTGCTCGGTGCGCTCGCGCTTTCGTCGGCCGCGTTGCGCAACTACGCGTTGACGCTCAACGCGGCGTTGGCCGACAAGGGCGTTTACGCGGGCACGCTCACCATCGGCGGTGTCGTCGAGCGCGGCGACATCCATCGTGCGGTCGCGAGCAGGCCCGAGCGGTTCGGCAACCTGGTCGAGCACACGCTCGACCAGGACGAGGTCGCGGAGACCGCATGGCAGATGTTCGTGAAGCGGGACCGTGCGGAGGAGGTGTTCTCCGTGCTTTAGAGGTACGAACCGGGGGTGTGGCCGAGTGAGCGGCGGAAGACGTCGATGAACGCGCTCGCGGTGGCGAACCCGCACTGCTGGGCCACGGTGGTGACCGGCTGCCCCTCGGCCAGCAGGCGCAGTGCGTGGTAGAGGCGCAGTTGCGTGCGCCACTGGGGAAACGTCATGCCGAGGTCCTCGCGGAACAGCCGGGTCAGCGTCCGGCCGCTCGCGCCCGCCTCGCGTCCCAGTGCTTCGAGACCGCGTGTGTCCGAGGGGTCGGTCTCGAGCATCGCGCAGACCTTTGTGAGCCGCGGGTCCGTTGCGGTCGGCACGCGCACCGGTTGCTCGGAGGCGGTGGCGATCTGGTCGAGCAGCACTGAGCGCATTCGTTTGCCCGCAGGGGTTTCTCGGTCGTTCATGTTGGTGTAGGCGATCAGCAGTTCACGCAGCAGAGGGGACACCGTCAGGGCCGTTGGCTCGTGCAGCTTCAACGGGTTCTGGGTGAGTCCGAGGAAATGCAGCTGTGTGACGCCGTATGCGCGGTGTGCGTGCACGGTGCCGGCGGGGATCCACAGCGCACGGTGGGCGGGCGCGATCCAGCGTGACGTCTCGGTGTGCACGGCAACGACGCCGCGGCTGGCGTAGACGATCTGGTTCTCGTCGTGCCAATGCGCGGTGACACCGGCGGCGGCCGCCAGTTCACGGCTCGCGGTCGGCGCTGTCGGCTGATGGCGAGAATTCGACATACATCGGCAGAATATCGGAATCGCGAACGCTCTGACGGCCGCGACGATCGGTGCGTGAACACTTCTCGATGGCGGATGACGGTCCTGGTCGCCGGGCACGCGGTGGACGACCTCTACCAAGGTGCCGTGCCCGCCGTCGTGCCGTTCCTCGTGGTCGAACGGTCCTACAGCTACCTCGCGGCGGCCGGCATCACGGTCGCCGCGACGTTGCTGTCGTCGGTGTTGCAGCCGTTGTTCGGCGTGCTGACCGATCGCAAGGCCATGCCGTGGCTGGTCCTGGCCGGGATGATGGTCGCCGGCGTGGGCATCGGGTTGTGCGGCCTGAGTGACTCGTACCTCTTCACCTGGCTCGCGATCGCGTTGTCCGGCATCGGCGTGGCCGCCTATCACCCGGAGGCGGCCCGGCTTGCCCGGCGCGTCGCCCGTGACGGTCATGTGGGGATGAGCTGGTTCGCGTTGGGCGGCAACGCGGGATTCGCGTTGGGGCCTGTGCTCGTCACGCCCGTGCTGGCGTTCGGCGGCCTTGGTGCGAGTCCGTTGCTGATGATCCCCGCTCTGGTGGGTGGCGCTTTGACGTTCGCCGCGCTGCGCGGTGTGCAGGGTGTGGACGTTGCCGCGGTGCGCGTTGGCCGAGACGACTGGCGTCAGTTCGGGCGGCTGACGGTCGTGGTCATCGCACGGTCGATGGTGACGTTCGGTCTGGGCACGTTCCTCGCGATCTGGGTGGCGCAACGGGTCGGCGGCTTCATCGCGGGTTCGGTCGCGCTCGTCGTGCTGTTCGGCGTCGGCGCTCTCGGCACGCTGCTCGGCGGCGTGCTCGCCGGGCGCTGGGGCCGCATCCGCGTGGTGCGCACCTCGTATGCGCTCGGTATACCGGCTGTCGCAGGCGTCGCGCTGGTGCCGGGACCAGCTGTGTACATTTTCGTCGCGCTGACCGCGTTGACGTTGTACGTGCCGTTCTCCCTGCACACGACGCTCGGCCAGGACTACCTGCCGAACCGGCTCGGCACGGCCAGCGGTGTGACCCTCGGCCTCGCCGTCAGCGTCGGCGGGCTGGCCGCACCCGCGATCGGCGCGCTGGCCTCCGTGACCTCGTTGCAGTGGGCTCTGCTCGCACTGCTGGTGTTGCCGCTGGTCGCCTGGGTCGCCGCCCGCGGTCTGGCCGAACCAGCGCGATGCGCGCTCTAGGCGCGGTGACTACGGTTGAACGCGTGCGAGTGGCGACCTGGAACGTGAACTCAGTCAAGCAGCGCGTGCCGAGGCTCCTGCCCTGGCTGGACCAGCGGAAGCCCGACGTCGTGTGCCTGCAGGAGACCAAGCTGGCCGACGACGCCTTCACGGCCCTGCTGGGCGACGCCCTGGGAGAGCGCGGCTACGAGTTCGCGCTGTTCGGCGAAACGCAGTGGAACGGCGTGGCCATCCTGTCCCGCGTGGGCCTGGACGACCTCGCAGTAGGCGTAGCCGGCGCACCCGGCTACCCGCACATCGAAGCCCGCGCCGTAGCCGCCACATGCGGCGGAGTGCGCGTGCACTCGCTGTACGTCCCCAACGGCCGTGAGCCAGAGTCCGACCACTACAAGTACAAGCTGGAATGGCTGGCCGCCCTGCGCGACGTCCTGCAAGCCGGCCCCGCGGACGCCCTGGTGTGCGGCGACATCAACATCGCCCCCACCGACGCCGACGTCTTCGACCCCGAGGCCTACATCGGTCAGACGCACGTGACCGAACCCGAACGCGCCGCGTTGCAGGCCATCGAAGCGTTGGGGTTCCACGACGTCGTGCGCGACCGGTGGCCGAACGAGCGGATCTTCAGCTACTGGGACTACCGCGCCGGCATGTTCCACCGCGACCTGGGCATGCGGATCGACCTGATCCTGGCCTCGACCTCCGTCGCGCCGCGGGCGAAGGCGGCGTGGATCGACCGGCTCGCACGCAAGGGGACCGGGCCGAGTGATCACGCGCCGGTGATCGTGGATCTGGACGAGGCGCCGGACGGGGACATCGGGCCCGTGGTGCCGCCGCCGTCGTCGCCGGGGGCGAAGAAGAAGGTCAAGCTGCCTCAGTCGAAGTGATCGCTAGATTGGCCGGATGGACCCCGGAGTTCCCGACGTCGCCTTCGACCGCTGGTGGCACGCGATGCGCGACGTCGCGGCGACCAGGGCGACATCGCTCGCCTGGCGGCAGCACAGGTACAAGTTCGCGCACCGGCTCGGGCGCGAACTGGCCGGTGGCCTGAGCGGTCCTGCTGTCTACGGGGTCTGGTTGCAGTGGGGACTGCTGTACGTCGGTCAGACGCTGGAGGCCGAGCGCAGGCTCAAGGACCTGGCCATCGGGGAGAGTCACCACCTGGCGAACACCTACCCGCCGGAGATCTGGCATCACGTCGTGGTGGTGGCGTGGCCGCAGCTGCCCGAGGCTGCCCGCGTGCTCGAAGCCTTGAGCCCCAAGGCGATCGGCGAAGGGCTTGAGCACCGGTTGCAGGAAGCACTGGCGCCGTTGGCCAACGCGTCCCGCCGGACGTCGGACGGTCAGTGGCGCGACGTCGACTGGAAGACGAGCCGTTCGCTCGGTGCCCGTACCGGCAAGCAGATCGACGACCTGTTCGTTGCGGTGCTGGAGGCCTGGAACAAGGCCGCGGGTTCGCCTGACGGCGAGGGCCTGCCGTCATCCAGCCGGGTTGTGTTCCCTTCCCAACTGCTGGGTGAGGTCTGACGGAGGTGGCAGCGTCACGGTGAAAGCCGCCCCGCCTTCCGCGGCCGGCCCCGCCTTGATCGTCCCACCCATCCGCGTCACCAGCCCGTGCACCAGCGCGAGCCCCACCCCGGTCCCGACCGGTCGCGATTCCTGGTACCGCGCGTGCAGCACGCCCCGGTCGAACGCCACCGGGTAGTCCTCCGGCGCCAGTCCGGGGCCGCCGTCGCGCACCTCCAGCACGGAGGACAGCGAGAGCACGACGGGGTGGCCGGCGGGCGTGACGCGCAGGGCGTTCTCCATCAGGCCGTCGATGACCTGGCGGAGGCGGCGGGCGTCGGCGAACACCACCGGGGACGCTGATACCTCCAGTGCGAAGTGCACGCCGCGGGCGTGGGAGCGGGCGTGCCACACCTCGGCGGCTGAGCGCACCACGGGTTCCAGGGCCACCGCGGCCATGTCCAGGCGGAAGTCGTCGGCGCCCAGGCGGGCCAGGTCCAGCAGGTCGGTGACCAGGCGGTCGAGGCGGCGGGCCTCGTCGAGGATCACGGTGCCCACCGGGGCTACCTGCGTGCCGGTCACCACGCCGTCGGCCAGGGATTCGGCGAAGCCGGTCACGGCGGTCAGTGGCGTGCGGAGTTCGTGGGAGACGGAGAGCAGGAAGTCGCGTTGGCGGGATTCGCTGCGCTGCAAGGCATCTGCCAGCAGGTTCACCGACGTTGCCACCTCGGCCAGTTCCTCGGGGCCGGAGACCGGGACGCGGAGATCGCGGCGGCCGGTGCTCATCGAGTGGGCTACTGAGGCCACGCGGCGCAGTGGGCGGGCCAGGAAGGTGCCGAGGGCGAGGCCGGCCAGGCAGGCCACGGCCAGGCCTATGCCCAGGGCGATCAGGACGTTGCGGACCAGTTTGCGGTAGGTGTTGCTGGTTTCGGTTTCCTGCACCAAAGCGAAGCCGCCCGCCCCCGACTGACGGGCTTCCACGTTCAGGCGGCCGCTCACCCGGGAGACAGCAGAGCCGTTGAGCACTTCGCCGGCGCCTACCTCACGGGCCGCGCGGACGGCCGCGCGGTCGGCTCCGGAGAGTTCGCCGGAAGGGGAGATGCGGACGATCGCGATGCCCTGGCCTTCCAGGACCTGTTCGACGCGGTTGTTGGAGATCTGGCCTGCCACCACGTCGGCCTGGGAGCGCAGGATCTCGCGGCTCACCTGTTGCGAGGTCGACAGGACGAGGCGCGTGGAGACGAAGCCCGCCACCAGGACGGCGACGAACGCCACTCCCAAGCACAGCAGGGCGATCCGGGCGGCCAGGTTCATGACGCGTCCGCCGAGTAGCCAACGCCGCGCACTGTCCGAATAGGACTCAGCGGGCCGAACTTGGCTCGCAGCTGAGCCACGTGCACGTCCACGGTGCGGGTGCCGGCCACCGACGAATAGCCCCACACGGCGCTGAGCAGCTGTTCGCGGGAGAAGACCTGGCGCGGGTACTTCATCAGGTGGGCGAGCAGGCCGAACTCCGTCGAGGTCAGTGAAACCTCGTCGGCACCGGCGAAAGCGCGCCGTTCGCCGACGTCGAGCCGTACCGAACCCACCTGCAGAACGTCTGACACACCACCAGAAGAGCGCCGCAGGACCGTGCGCACGCGCAGGGCCAGCTCGCGTGGGCTGAAGGGCTTGGTGATGTAGTCGTCGGCGCCCAGTTCGAGGCCCAGCAGGCGGTCCACCTCGTCGTCGCGGGCCGTCACGAACAGCACCGGGGTCCAGTCGCCGGACGCGCGCATCGAACGGCAGACCTCGATGCCGTTCATGCCGGGCAGGCCGACGTCCAGGACCACCGCCACGGGTGACAGGGCGCGGACCGCGGCCAGTGCCGCGTCCCCCGAGGACTCCAGGTGCACGCCGAAACCGTCGCGCCGCAGATACAGCGCCACGAGTTCGGCGATCGCCGGTTCGTCCTCCACGACGAGCACCAGGCCACGTTCCACGCGTTCACCCCGGCTGGTTGATGTCCGACTCGATGCTGTTCAGCGTTGATTCCACATCATCGAGGTCCGACACCGGCGTCTCGCCCCGGCACGCCGTCAGCGACACCAGCAGAACCAGCGCGGCGACCCACCTCACTTGGACCCGCAGTGCTCGGACTTGAACTTGGTGATCCGCTCGCCGGCCTTCGAGATCTTCACCAGCTGCGCGTCCCGCAGCTTCAGCCGGGCGTCCAGCACGTCCGCGCGCGCCGTGTTGCCGGCCTTGCGCGCGTCAGCGGCCTTCTGCTCGATCCACTTCTTCGACCCCAACGTCTCGGCAGTGCCGTTGATCCTGTCCGTCAGGGCCTTCACCTTCGCCTCGACCCGCGGCACGCGGTTCGAGCAGATCTGCTGCACCTTCTCCGGGCTGATCGTGATCGGTTCCTGCGCCGACGCGGTTCCCGCGCCCAGCAGCAGCATCCCCAGCACGAGCCCACCGATTCGCGAAATGTTCATGGCACGGAACGATGCCCGCGCATCGTCAGAGCGGGGTCCGCCGAATGTTCGGGTTCTGCAAAGATCACGAACTCAGCGAGATGCCGCGCATCGCCGCCGCCTGCGCCATCGGTCGCATCCGATCCCACACCCGCTCGGACCGCAGCCCCTCCGCCGCGACCATCGCCTGCATCCCGACGGTCTGCCCCTGATCGGTGTCACCGTCCAGGAAGTGGCACGACGCCAGCGCGATCAGGCAGAACGTCCAGCTGCGCGCCATCGCCGGCCCGAACCGCTCGATCGCCGACGACAACGCCGGAATGGCGTGGCGGGTGTCGCCGAGCTCCGCGTGGACGGTGCCGATCATCGCGGTCAGGTCGGTCTCGTCGTGGAACCGCGCCCAGTCCGGCACGTGCGACAGATCCGCGTTCGCGAACGCGTCCTGGGCCTTGCCCAGCGCCCTCAGCGCCTCGGCGGAACGGGCCTGACGCGCGTACGCCCACGCCGCGTTCGAGTGCATGATGCTCGCCGCCAGCGGTGCGAAAGCACCCCTCTGGAAATACGCCAGGGCATCACCCGGTGCGCCGTGATGCAGATGCACGCGCCCGCGCCGGTAAACGATGTTGCTCGTCAGGTCCTCGTCGTGCCGCGCGAAATCCAGCGCGCGGTCGAAATGGTGGTAGGCAGCCCCGATCTGGCCGCTGTCGAACGACGTCCACCCCGCCAGGTTGTGCAGATCCGCGACGGCCGACAACAGGCGCGCGCGTACGGCGTCGGACGCTTCGGCCGCCAGCAGCTGCTGCGCCCAGTAGATCCGCACGACCACGGCGTCCCGGCACGCGCCTCCGCCGTACTGGTAGTCGACCGACCTGAGGGAACGGGTCTGCGACTCCAGCTGTTCCACATCGCTCATGCCGATGCGGGCGGAGTGCGGTGGAGGGAAGTACGCAGGATCAGCCATGTGGAATACCTCTGCGCCGTCGGAATTCGAGCGTAGGGTGCGGACGAGCGGGTGAGAAGAGGGTTCTACGTCCAATGGAATTCTGTCCAAGAAGTGGTTAGACAGGTATTTTTGCGGGTATACCTGGCCGCGCCCGAAGAGCAGGATTCTTCGCATGAGGCGACGCGCGCACCTGCGGCTGGTGACCTCCTGCGAGGCCGAAGACTCGACTTTGACGGCGGTCCTCAGCGCCGAGGACCTGGCTGAGGAGCTCGGCCTCGATCCCCACGCCCGCGTGACCTGCGGCCTGCATCGGCGCTGGTTGCATCAGTGCGTGGCCTCACCGGACCACGTCATCCCCGTCACCGGACATCGGTGGTGCCGCCCGTGTCGCAAGCCTCTCGAGGTGGTCGTCGACGACACGACGGCACGCCTTCTCTGTCCCAGGTGCGGTACTGGAACGCCGGACACGGCGGCGAATCGTCAGGTCGTCAGGGCATGCCGGACGAGCCTCGCGGCGAGCCACGCCCAGTAGAACGACCCGGAAGCGTTAAGCCTGGTGGGTGAAGACGGCGGCCTCCGGGAGATGGCTCGGGGGCCGCTGGCTGTCCTCCGGCACGTCGAACAACGCCCAGATGATGTGCCGCCCGCCGCCTGCCGGAGTCTCACCCATGGCGAAGTTGCAGACGGCGATCGACGCGACGTTGTGCCGCATGATGTGCCACTGCCTGAGGTCCAGACGTGCGGTCGTGCGCACGGCAACGGACAACTTGTCGCCGCGCATCCGCAGCAGCAGCGCGAGAGGGCTGTCGTCCTCGACGTGTGAGACGAGCTCGACGGCCACCTGTGGCGCGACGTCGAGCATGGACTGCACGCCCCACCGTTCGCAGGCGCGTTCGGTGAGCCGTTCGGCCACGTGCGGCAGGCAGCGGCACGTCGGCAGCGCCGCGTCCACCCGGTCCTCGTGCCGCAGCCGCACCACCGCGGCCACCGCGGCGGACGTCGTGGAGTGCATCGGGATGTGCCGGGGGAGACCGCGTGACTCCAGCGTCGACCGCAGCTGGTGGTCGCTGACGACGAGGCTCAGCGAGATGCCGGGCCAGCGCGACGCGGACAGCCACACGACGTCGAACACCACGAGCAGGGCAGGCGCCTCGGCGACGAGGTCGTCGAGCTCCACCACGACGCCGACGAGCTCCTTGGTGGCGTGGTCGAGCAGCACGTCCTGCAGATGCATGTACGTGGACCAGTCGAGGCGCCCGCTGAACCGGACGACGAGCACGCCGTTCTGCACCCGCACGTCCACTACGAGGCTGTCACCGGCCATGATCCCCGTCCCCTCCCGCAGCCTTCTCCCAGGTTCCAAGGCTGGCAATGTCACAACAGGAGTCCTAGGGGGTAACTACCCGTGTTCTGGCGTTGGTGCCTCTGGGGGACCGCGTTGCAGCGGGAGATCGGGCAGACCTAGGGTTCCGCTGTGGGCGGTTCGCTTTCCCCAAGTCGCAAGGGCAATTTGCCTGCTGACACAACTACTTTCGTCGGCCGCAGGCACGATGTCGCCGAGGTGCGACGACTGCTGTCCGAGTCTCGTCTCGTCACTCTTACGGGTGTCGGCGGAGTCGGAAAGACGCGGCTGGCGTTGCGGGCGGCCGCCGAGATCCACCGGGCGTTCCGCGACGGCGTGTGGTTCGTCGAACTGAGTGGTGTCACCGATCCGGAACTGGTCGTGCACACGGTTCTCGAACAGCTGGGCATCCACGACGACACGGTCCGCCGGCACCGCACCGTCCTGGTGGAACACCTGCGCGACCGGCAGGCGCTGATGGTGCTGGACAACTGCGAGCACGTCATCG
The DNA here is from genome assembly GCF_033949945.1 of Lentzea miocenica. Classification (NCBI taxonomy): domain Bacteria; kingdom Bacillati; phylum Actinomycetota; class Actinomycetes; order Pseudonocardiales; family Pseudonocardiaceae; genus Lentzea; species Lentzea miocenica. The sequence goes on along the minus strand of NZ_JAXAVW010000031.1, from coordinate 53,381 downwards.
AGGCCACCGCGGACCTCGTGGACGCGTTGCTGCGCGGTGTCCCCGGCCTGCGCGTGCTGGTGACGAGCCGGGAACGTCTCGGCATCGACGGCGAACACCTGTGGCAGGTGGCCCCGCTGCCGCAGGATCCCGCACTGGCGTTGTTCGCCGAACGGGCGGCGGCCGTCGAACCCGGATTCGCCCTCGGCCCGCAGAACCACGAGAAGGTCGGCCAGATCTGTGCTCTGCTGGGTGGAATCCCATTGGCCGTCGAACTTGCCGCGGTGCGCCTGCGCGTGCTGACGCTCGACCACCTTCTGTCCAGATTGGACGACACCTACCGGGTGCTGGCGGACGGCAAGCGCGGCGGCGACCCGCGGCACCAGACGTTGCACGCCGCCGTGGACTGGAGCTTCCACCTGTGCACGCGGTCGGAGCAGATCCTGTGGGCGCGGGCGTCGGTGTTCTCCGGCACGTTCGACCTGGAGGCGGCGGAACAGGTCTGCTCCGGTGACAGCGTGACACCGGAGGAGGTCATGCACTCGCTCACGGGACTGGTCGACAAGTCGGTCGTCGTCGCGGAGCAGCACCCGTCCGGCACGCGTTTCCGGCTGCTGGAGCCGTTGCGCCAGTACGGCTTGGAGAAGTTGCGCGCGGCCGGTCGCGAGCACGTGCTGCGCGAACGCCATTGCGACCACTTCATCGAGTGGGCCGAACGGCGGGAGAAGGAGTGGTTCGGCCCGGCCCAGCCGCAGATCTTCACGCTGACGCGGCTGGAACACGCGAACCTGCGGTCAGCGCTGGACTTCTGCTTCGACAACGACGACGAGCGCTGCGTGCACCTGGCCAGCACGCTGTGGTTCTACTGGGCGGGCTGCGGCATGCTCGGCGAGGGACGGTACTGGCTGGACCGTTCGCTGGCGATGGCGGCGCCGGGCCCGCTGCGCGCGAAGGCCCTGTGGGTCAACGGGTACGTCGCGACCTTGCAGGGCGACATCCCCGCCTCCACCCGCATGCTGCAGGAGTGCCACAAGTACGCCGTCGAGACGGGGGACGGGACCGCGCTGGCCTACGCGACCCACCGGCTCGCCTGCACCCACCTGGTCGGCGACGACCTCGTCCTGGCGGACAACCTGTTCGCGGAGGCCATGAACCTCTACCGCGGCCAGGGCACCGTCAACAGCCACACCATGCTCGCCGGCATCGAACTGGCGATCTCGGCGACGTTCCAGCACGACTTCGCCGCCGCGGAACGGCTCTGCGTCGAGGCGAAGGCCGTCGGCGAGGAGCACGGCGAACTGTGGGCGCAGGCGTACGCGATCTACGTGCTGGCGTTGTGCGCGTGGGTCAGCGGCGACTTCGCGCGAGCGGACCAGCTCGGCCGGGAGTGCCTGCGGGTCAAGCGGACGTTCCACGACCTGCTCGGCATCGTGCTCGCGATCGAGTTGCTGGCCTGGATCGCGGCCTCGCAGGGCGACGCGGAGCGCGCGGCGACGCTGCTGGGCGCCACCAACGAGATCTGGCAGTCGGTGGGCTACCCCATGTTCGGGTCGCGGCACTTCGGCGCCCCGCACGGCGAATGCGAGATCGCGGCCATCTCCGCGCTGGGCGAGCAGGAGTTCCGCGCGGTGTTCCGCAAGGGCATGGATCTCGAACTGGAGGACGCCATCGCGTTCGCCATCGGTGAGGACCTGATCCCCGAGCCGCGGGTGACCGTGCCGGCGCCCACTCCGTTGACGCGGCGCGAGCAGCAGGTGGCCGACCTCATCGCCGCGGGCTCCTCGAACAAGGAGATCGCGGCCCGGCTGGTGATCGCGCGCCGGACTGCCGAGGGGCACGTGGAGCGGATCCTGCAGAAGCTCGGGTTCACCTCACGCGCGCAGATCGCGACCTGGGTGACCGAGCGCCGGAACTAATGCACTAGTCCACACAAGGGATCCCATCATTGGGCGGCGGTGGCGGCGGCGCGGTGGCCAGTTCGGTGACCTTGGCGCGCACCTTGTCCCGGTCGACCTTGTTCACGTCGTGCCCGCCGATGGTGGCGCCGCCCTCGATCGGCAGCGTGTCGAACCGCACCTCGGCAGGCAGCTCGCGGGCGAACTCGGTCAGGTCGAACCGCGCGTCCAGCACGACGTCCTGCTTCGCCATGTCGACCAACGCCTGCACCACCGCCAGGTCCGCGCCCTTCACCCGCTTCGCCACGGCGGACAGGAACGCCTGCTGGCGCCGGGTGCGGTCCAGGTCGCCGTGGGGGAGGCCGTGCCGCTGCCGCACGAACGACAGCGCCTGGCCCGCGTCGAGGTGCTGCGGCCCGGCCGGGAAGTCCGCACCGGACAACGGGTCCTTGGTGGCGTTCTTCAGGCACACGTCCACGCCGCCGAGCCCCTCGGCGATGTGGAAGAACCCGATCAGTGAGATCTCCACGAGGTGGTCGATCGGCTGGTTCAGGAACGCCGACACCGTCTCGACCTGTGCGCGGCGCCCTGCCTCGCGTCCGGCGCGTTCCAGCTCACGCCGGTCGTGCGCGCCGGCCTCCCGCAGCCGGTCCTCCTCGGCGACCTTGGCCCGGCCGTAGGCCTCCTTGATCTTGCCCTCGCCGCCGGACGCCAGCGGCACCAGGTCGTCACGCGGCACGGACATCGCCACCGCCGGCCCGGAAGCCGGGATGTGCAACAGCATCAACGTGTTCGCGTTGTAGCCGCCGCGGTCGCTCTCGCCCGCCTGCATGCGCCGCAGCACGTCGTCCGGCAGCGGTTCGCCGTGCAGGTCCAGCCTGGTGGTCAGCCCCATGATCAGGATGTTGGTGCCGGACGTCGACCGCGGCGCGTCGTCAGAGATGGCGTACGACCGCTCGACGCCGGTCGAAATCGTGGACACAGTTGCCCACGCGATGCCGGAGGCGGCGAGCACGGCCGCGCACAGGCTCACCCACGCGGTGCGCGTCAGGACGTGAAAAGCGGTGCGGTGATAGCCACCACGTGATTGCATGAACAGGACACCCCCTGAACTATTCTAGGTGGTCATGGGGGTTCAGCTGCCCACTCTGGCAGCAGTTGCGATGCTGGCGGTCTTCGCGCAGACAGGCGTCTGGGTCGACGGGGACGACCTCGGCTGGGCCTTCGGCGTCTGGTTGGTGGCGGGCTCGGTGATCGCTTCGGCGCTCGTGCGCCGGGTGGGCTTGTGGACGGTGGCACCGGCGCCACCTCTCGTCTTCGTCGTGGTCGCGGTGGGCAACGCGGCCTGGGACCGGCAAGCCCGGCGCCAGGCCTGGTGGGGGAGCAGCAAGGAGTTCGCCGCGGACGCGGTCCCGTGGTTCGTGAACGGGTTTCCGTGGATGGCGGGTGCGGTGGGCGCGGCCCTGGTGGTCGCGGCTGTCCGCGTCATTTCTGGGGGGAAGAGGAAATGCAGGTCTTCGTCGACGGCAACGGCGGTAGACGGGTAGTCGCGAGACTGGTCAGTCTGATTGTCGCAAGTGGACTCATCGCGTTCGCCGCCGTGGTCGGTGGCGCGCTGCTGGGAGTGTGGTGACGCGCGCCCCGCGGCTGCACTGGATCTCCATCGGGCTCGGGCTGCTGGTGCTGATGTGCGTGGTCTCGTTCCACGCCCACACCGCGATCAGACCTGAGCCCGTGCAGCACGCCCGCGAGGTTCGGGAGCTGCCGGAACGCACGCTCGCGCTGGCGTTCCACGGCGGCCCGGATCCGAAGTGGACACCGCGCACCCTGGACCGGTTGCGGGAGTCCGGCGTCAAGGCCACGTTCTTCGTCACCGGCGTCCAGGTCACCCGCAACCCCGGCGTGGTCCGGCGCATCGCGGACGAGGGACACCAGATCGGCATCGACGGCTTCCGGGCCGCCGGCGACTGGACGGATCCGCTGAACCTGGCGTTCGCGCAGGCCGCCCTCGCCGACGTGCTGGGTGTCCACACCCGGCTGGTCGGCGCGCCGGTCGAGATCGACAGCGGCGACCGCGAGCACCAGGACATCGGCACGCTGGTGAAGATGTCGTTGCAGGAGGGCGAAGGTGTCGTCCGGCTGCACGACGACGGCAGCATCGGCGGCGACATCGCCCGCCAGCTGGCCAAGGCGCCCGGCTACCGGTTCGTCCCGGTTCCCGGCGGCGGCACGGTCGAGATCACCGCGCCGCAGCGGTTCGCCGCCTCGGTCACCACGTGGTCGCAGCGCAACGGCGGCATCGTGCTCACCCTGCTCGGCACGGCGATCGGCATCGCGGCCCTGCTCGGGATCCTGCGCACGCTCATGCAGCTCGGCCTCGCGCACACCGACCGCCGGCTGCGGCGCGAGAGCGAGAACGCGGAAGAGCCGCCGCCGTGGATCGCGCCGCCGGTCTCGGTGGTCATCCCGGCGTACAACGAGGCGTTGAACATCGCCGCCACGGTGAGGTCGATCGCCGCGAACAACCACCTCGCCGACGTCGAGGTGATCGTGGTCGACGACGGCTCGACGGACGGCACCGCGGACCGCGCCGAGGAACTGGACCTGCCCGGCGTCACCGTGATCCGCCAGGACAACCAGGGCAAGCCCGCCGCTCTGAACGCGGGCGTGCGGCAGGCGAAGCACGACGTGCTGGTGCTGCTCGACGGCGACACGATCTTCGAGCCGGACACGATCGGCCAGCTCGTGCAGCCGTTCGCGGACACCGGCGTCGGCGCGGTCGCCGGCAACGCCAAGGTCGGCAACCGGCAGGGTCTGCTGGGCCGCTGGCAGCACCTGGAGTACTGCGCCGGGTCCAATCTGGACCGGCAGATCCTGCACGCGCTGCGCTGCATCCCGACGGTGCCGGGTGCGATCGGGGCGTTCCGCAAGGCCGCGCTCACCGATGTCGGAGGCGTCAGCGACAACACGCTCGCCGAGGACACCGACCTCACGATGGCGGTCACCCGCGCGGGCTGGCGCGTCGCATACCGTCCACAGGCGAAGGCGTGGACCGAGGCACCGGTCACCGTCCACGGACTGTTCCAGCAGCGTTACCGCTGGTCGTACGGGACTTTCCAAGCGATGTGGAAACATCGCGGCGCGCTGACGGAGAAGGGGCCGATGGGCCGCTTCGGGCTCATCTACCTGCTGGCGTTCCACCTGCTGCTGCCGATGCTCGCCCCGGCGATGGATCTGTATGTCGTATACGGTTTTCTGGTGGCGGACGCACCGCTGGCATTGCTCGTGTGGACGGCGTTCCTGCTGATCCAGACGGCGAGCGCGGGCTATGCGCTGAGGCTCGACGGCGAGTCGCTCAAGCCGTTGTGGGCATATCCACTACAGCAGATCGTATACAGGCAGCTGATCTACGTGGTGGTCATCCAGTCGTTGGTCACCGCCGCGCACGGCACGCAACTGCGCTGGATGTCGGTGCGGCGCACGGGTCGGCTCGCGGACGCGCCCGGCGGTACGGTGCACGTCACTTAACCGCTTCGCGAGTTCACGTCGGTCGTCCGGTCTCCTCTTCGGGTCAACCGCCGCAGGCGATTCGGGCCGAAGCGGAGGCCGGACGACCGACTTGCAGGCGAACTCGCCGCCGTCTGCGGAGCAGCGGCCAACAGGCAGGGGGATCCGGGTGGGTCGTACGCCCTTGGACACGCCTGCTCGTCAGCAGGAGGTCTTCTCCACCGTGCTCGACGTGCTGGCCGAGGTCGGCTACGCGCGGTTCAACATGGACCTCGTCGCGTCCAGGGCGCGGGCGAGCAAGGCGAGCCTCTACCAGCGCTGGCCGACCAAGGTGCGGCTGATCATGGACGCGCTGAAGGCGAACCTGCCCGACCTGCCGCAGCCGGACGAGGGCACGTTCGCCGAGGACGTCCGGCAGATCCTGCGCTCGTGGGGCGAGCCGGTGCCGTTCGACATCGCGGGGATCTTCCTCGGGCTGCTGGAGGGAAGCCGCCAGGACGCGGATCTCGCCTGCCTGCGCGAGGAGTACGTCGACCGCGCCTACACCGAGCAGCTCCAGGTCGCCGTCGACCGGGCGAAGATCCGCGGCGAGCTGCCGGAGCGGCTCGACGCCGGCATCCTCATCACGGCGCTGATCTCGACTTTCGTCCTGCGTTCCGAGGAGCAGGGCGTGGTCGACGGGATCGTCGACGGCCTGTTGAGACCGTTGATCGGTGATCTTTAACCCCGAACGACTCGTCAGATCGTAGTTTCTTCGCTACGTTCGGTCATGGTTTCAAAAGAACAGTTCTGTTCTGTTGAGGGGGAGTTCCCGTGACCGAAGCTGCCGTCTGCCCAGTCCCGCACGAGAACCGCACGCATCCACTGGGTGCGCCCGCCGGCTTCGAGGAGGCCATCAGCAACGGCCCGGTGAAGATGATCTGGCCCAACGGGGTGGAGGCCTGGGTCGTCAGCAGCTACGCCGGTGTCCGGCAGGTGCTCTCGGACCAGCGCTTCAGCGCGAACAAGGAGGGCGCGCCCGAGATGCGCACCGAGGGCGAGCAGATCCTCGGGGTGCCGCAGCCGGGCAACATGAACGTGATGGACGGCGAAGAGCACCTGCGTCTGCGCCGGCCGCTGTCGCGTGCGTTCATGGTCAAGCGCCTCAACGAGATGCGCCCGCGCATCCAGGAGATCGTCGACGAGCACCTCGACGCGATGGAACGCGGGGGCGCGCCGGCCGACCTGGTGTCGTCGCTGTGCCTGCCGGTGCCGTCGCTGGTGATCGCCGAGCTGCTGGGCGTGCCGGCGGAGCACCAGGAGCTGTTCCAGGCCACCGCCAGGGAGATGTTCGGCAAGAACGGCTCGAAGGCCGAGTACGAGGCGAAGGCCGCCGAACTGGGCGAGGTGCTCGCCAAGGTCGTGGTCGAGAAGAAGGCGTCGGGTGCCACCGACGACATGATCGGCCTGATGGTCAACGACACCGACTTCGACATGGACGAGCTGCTGATGCTCGCCATCGGCCTGCTCGCGGCAGGCCACGAGACGACGTCGAACTTCTTCGGCCTGTTCACGCTCACGCTGTTCGAACACCCCGACCAGCTGGCGGTGCTGAAGCACGACCCGAGCCGCGCGGACGTGATCGTCGAGGAGATGCTGCGGTACACGATCGGCAAGCTCGGCGGTGCCGGCCTCGCGCGCAAGGCGGTCGAGGACGTCGAGGTCGACGGCGTGACCATCCGGGCGGGCGACTGGGTGACCGTGTCGTTTCACGCCAACCTGGACGAGACGCTGTGCCCGCGGGCGGGCGAGCTCGACCTGGAGCGCAAGGCGGTGTCGCACCTCGGCTTCGGCTTCGGCCCGCACCAGTGCCTCGGCGCGAACCTGGCCCGCGCGGAGCTGCAGATCCTGCTCCGGTCGCTGTTCACCCGGTTCCCGGACGTGCGGCCGGCGATCCCCGTGGCCGAGATGGACTTCCGCGAGGACATGATCACCTACGGCGCGGCCGCGATCCCGGTGGAGTGGTGAAGGTGACCGTCCGGATAGACCAGACCAGGTGCATCGGATCGGGGCAGTGCGTGCTCGCCGCACCGGACGTGTTCGACCAGTCCGACGACGACGGGCTGGGCCTCGTCGTGATCACCGAACCACCCGCCGACCTGCTGCCGGGCGTCCGCGACGCGGTGGACAGGTGCCCTGCTCAGGTGGTGAGCCTGGAAGAGTGACTTGATCGGCCGTTCCGGTGAGGTGCCATCACTGGAAATTGATTCAGTTCCGCTGAGCTGACACCTCGTTGGCCCCTTTCCGATCACGCCGCTCGTCCAGAATCGTAAGCGCGACCACCACGGCGTTGTGGTGGGCGCGCCTACGTGTCCCGGGAGAGTCCAAAGACCCTTCCCGACCAGGTCCAACAACGGGATGGTGACGGCGGCGCGGTGAGTACCGGCGGTGTGTAACGGGTACCTGTGCGACGGGTGCGCGGCGCACGTCAGGAGGGCCAGCTATGTTCGGCAGCGAAGCTTTTCCAGCTCGCGTTGACAAAACCGACGTGCGGCACGTGGAAACTCTGACCAGCGCACTGCGGGCACTGGATTACGAGTACGGCGGCGGCTCCTGCCGGGACGCCTGCGTCGCGCTGCTCAACTGGGCGAACCCGTTGCTCGGCACCGGCTCCACCGGAGCGGTGTTGCAGCGGCTCCAGGTGGCCATCGCGGACCTGCACAACCTGGCCGGCTGGGCGTCGTTCGACATGGGCCTGCTGGAGTCCGCACACCTGCACTTCGGCCGTGCGATGGACCTCGCGCGTGCGTCGGGCAACAGCGCGTTGGAAGCCAACATCCACTACCGGATGGGCCGCGTGCACCTCCACTACGAACTGGCCGAGGACGCATTGGCGTCGTTTCAACGTGGATTGCCCATTGCTCAGGCCAGTGGGTCCACGTTGGCCGTGTCGATCCTGCACGCCAACGAGGCGTGGGCGTTCGCGAAGATGGGCGCCGAACGGCAGGCGTTGCGCCAGTTCGCCCGCGCGGAGGAGGAGTTCGAACGCGCTGAGGCCGAGGACGCACCGCCGTGGGCACGCTTCTTCGACCTCGCCGACCTGGTGTCGATCGGCGGCATGGTCCACACGGAACTCGCGCGCACTTGTGACGTGAAGTACGCGCGGACCGCCGTCTCGTTGCTGACCAGGGCGATTTCCTCCGGGGGAGAGGAAACGTCGCGCAGCCAGTCGTTCCGGCTCGCCGCGCTGGCGGTGAACTACCTGGTGCAGAACGACGCCGAACAGGGGCGGGACATCGGGGAACAGGCGATCGCGGTGTCCGGCCCGATCCGTTCCGCCCGCACCCGTGACCGGATGCGGCCGCTGAAGCGGGAAGCGGAACGGTTGCGGGGCAACGAGGCCGCGGACGAGCTGTCGTCGCGCCTCGGGGAGTTCATGTCCGCGTCGCAGGGAGCAGCCTGAGAGCCGGGGAAGTGCTCTGAAAGGCTTTGAAGGCGCCGCCGGGGCCCGAGGAGAGGTTTGGGCTTCGAACCCCGGCGACACCATGAACCCGAGCGGCGCCCAGCTGGGGGGCCTCAGCGCCGCTCGGCGTCTGGGAAGTCGTCAGCAGCGGATGTCGGTGCGCGCCCGGTAGGTCATCGCGCCGGAGTTCCACTCGGCGTAGGCGGACGTGCAGGTGTCCAGCGTGTCGGTACCGCTCGACCACAGTTCCTGCTGCCGGTAGCGGCCCGACTTCTGGCCTGCGTGGCCGTACGGCTCACGCGAGTCGACGCTGCCCCACTTCTCGATGATGATCATCTCCGGCGTGTAGGGCGCGCCGCCGCCGTGCACGCTGTCCCACGTGTAGATGTAGGCCCAGTTCTTGCCACAGCCCTTGAACTGCTTGACGGACGCCCACTTCTGCCCGTGGTCACCGATGTAACCGGTCTTGCCGATCTGCGTCACCCGTGTGCATCCGGGAGCGCTCTCGGCCTGCGCCTGGCCGGACCACACGACTCCTAAGAGCAACGCGGCGGCGGCGATGAAGGTTGTCCGCTTCATGGGCGAGAAGCATCACGTGACCCGCTGACATTTCGCTGACACCTCGGGTTACCGGCTGGTTAGGATCGGCCCATGCAACGGCGGTGGGAGTTCAGGGTTCTCGGATCGTTGCAGGTCATCGACTCGGGCCGGGTGGTGGAGCTCCGCTCGGCCAAACAGCGTGTCCTGCTCGCCGCGTTGCTGATGAAAGCCAACGCGCCGGTCTCGTCGTACGAGCTGATGGAGCACCTCTGGGGCGAGGAGCCGTCGGGTGCGGCGCGCGCGACCCTGCAGACGTACGTCATGCGGTTGAGACAGTCGCTGGACGACCTCGCGGACCGCAAGCTCGTCCGCACGTGGCCGACCGGCTACTCGATCCACCTCGACGACGACCAGCTCGACCTGCTGACGTTCCAGCGGTTGCGGGCAGAGGCCCGTCGCGCGCCCGACCTCGAGACCGAGGCGCGGCTGCTGGGCGAGGCCGCGGCGTTGTGGCGCGGGCCCGCCCTGGACCAGATCTCGTCGCTGCGGATGGAACAGACCGACGTGCAGCGCCTGAACGAGCAGCGCTGGGAGGTGCTGGAGCGCCGCAACGACGCCGACCTGCAACTGGGCCGGCACGACCAGATCGTCGACGAACTGCGGTCCCTGGTCGCGGGACACCCGTTGCGCGAACGCTTCTGGTACCAGCTGATGCTCGCCCTGCACCGCACCGGCCAGCAGGCGCAAGCCCTGGACGTCTTCCGCCGGGCCAGCGAGGTGCTCGCCGACGAGCTCGGCATCGACCCGAACGCCGAACTCCGCGCGCTGCACATGGAGGTCCTGGCGGGCTCCGCCGCTCCCGTGACCGTCCAGTCGGGGCCTTCGTGGCTGCCGCCGGCGGTAGGCGACTTCTCCGGCCGTGCCGGCGAGGTCGTGCGGCTCACGGCCGGGTTGCGCGCCGGTGGGACGTGGACGATCACCGGGCCAGGCGGGGTGGGCAAGACCTCGCTGGCCGTGCACTGCGCGCACCTCGTGCGGGACGCGTTCCCCGACGGCCAGCTGTACCTGAACCTGCGCGGCGGCGAGCAGAAGCCCGTCGAACCGGCTGCCGCGCTGGACCGGTTGTTGCGCGGCCTCGGCGTTTCCGGTGGTGGGATTCCGTCCTCCGTGGAGGATCGGATCGACCTGTACCGCGATCTGCTGTCGGACCGGCGGATCCTGGTCGTGCTGGACAACGCCGTGAACGAGGCCCAGGTCAGGCCGCTGCTGCCGGGGACCACCTCGGGTGCGTCCCTCGTCACCTCACGGGCGGCGCTGGCGGGTCTCGAGGCTGCCCACGTCGTGCCTCTGGACGTGCTGCCGCCCGCGGACGCGCTGGCGTTGCTGAGGACGGCAGTGGGTGAGGCTCGCTGCGCCGCGGAACCTGGTGCGGCACAGGACATCGTGACCTATTGCGGACAGCTGCCGCTGGCGCTGCGGGTGGCGGCGGCGCGGTTGGTCGCGCGTCCGCACTGGCAGCTCGCGAAGCTCGCCGGCCGGTTGTCCGACGAACGCCGCCGCTTCGACGAGCTGTCGCTGGGTGATCTCGACGTGCGCGCTTCGCTCGCCCTGTCCTACGACGGGCTGGGCGAGTCGCATCGGACGGCGTTCCGGCTGCTGTCGCTGGTCGACACGCCTGATTTTCCGGCCTGGGTCGCGTCTCCGTTGCTGGGCATGGATCTCGACGACGCCGAGGACCACGTCGAGGCTCTCGTCGACGCCCGCCTGGTCGACTACGCGGGCCGGGATGCGTTGGGGCAGGTGCGTTATCGGCTGCACGACCTGCTGCGCGCGTTCGGGCGTGAGGCTGCCTCCGAGGAGCCCGCGGTCGCGCTGAAGGCGTTGTTCGAGCAGTGGCTCGACCTCGCCACCCGCGCGGACGTGGAGCTGCCGCATCAGTCGATCCGGCTGGAACCCCTTGCGCTGGAACGGTTCGACCTCGGGGACGCGGCCGACTGGTTCGACGCGGAGTGGCTGAACATCCACGCGGTGATCACCCAGGCCGCGGCTCTCGGGCTGGGAGCGCTGGCCGCCGAGCTGGTGATCCGGTCCACGGCGTTCTGCGATCTGCGGGCCCGCTTCGACGACTGGGAGCAGATCAACGCGCTGGGGCTGGCGTGCGCGCCTTCCGAACGGAAGCCGATCCTGTTCCAGCAGCGGGGGATTCTGTGCGCGCGGCGGCACGACTACGCCGCCGCGTCGGAGAACTTCCGGGCCGCGCAGGAAGGATTCGCCGCGGCCGGCGACGTGTGGGGCGAGGCCTACGGCTGGTACGGCATGGGGTGGATGCACGAGTGGAGCGGGCGGTCCGCCGAAGCCCGTGAGGCGCATCGTGAGGCCATGACCCGGTTTGAGGCGTCCGGGAACCCGCATGGCGAGATCGAGGTCTTGTGTTCGTTGGGCGCGATCGAACGGCGTGCCGGCGGACTCGTCGCCGCGCAGGAGTACCTGGAGCGGGCTCGGCGGGTGGCCGGGCAGCTGGGGGACGAGCAGAGCGAGCTGATGGCGACGCTGGAACTGGGGCGGTTGCACCAGTTCACGGGTGAGCTGCAGATGTCGACGTCGTTCCTGAGGTCGTCGCTGGCCGCCGCGCAGAAGCTCGGGGACCCGGACATGGCGGCGAACATCCGGTTGTTCCTGGCGGACACGCTGATCCGGTCGGGGCAGGTGCCGCTGGCCGAGGAGCAGTTGCGGCAGGCCTGGGAGTTCTTCGAGGAGCACGACGACCGGCAGGGCCGGATCTGGGTGTGGCGCCTGAGGTCCGGGCTGGCGGACTCCCCGGACGAGGCCCTGAGGCTGGCGTCGCTGGCTCTGGAGCAGGCCAGGGAGATGGACTCGCCGCCGGAGTTCGGGCGGTCGTTGCGCGTGCTGGGCAACGCTTTGGAGCGCTCCGGCCGGTCGGAGGAGGCTCGCGAGCACTGGCGGCAGGCCGAGGAGACGCTGACCGCGGCCGGTTTCCAGGCGGAGGTCGACGAGCTCCGCCTCGCGACGTCCTGATTCTGGCCCAGTCCTTGTTCTGGTTCAGCCCTGGTTCTGGCTCAGGACCGTGTCGACGGTGACCCCGGAGGCCACGATCATGCTCAGCAGCGGATCCGGTACCTGGCGGTGGAACTGCACGACGTAGTTGTCCGCGGTCGTGAACAGTGCTTTGGACATGCCCTGCCAGGTCTTGGTGATCCGGGCGACCTCGGTCTCGGTGTGGTCCTGCAACGAGAAGTTCCACGCGCGCCAGTTCTCGGCGTAGATGCCGCCCACCTTCATGCCGTTGCAGACGTAGGCGAAGCGGACCTTGCCGAACACGTTCTCCTGGACGATCTCGCCGATCGGCATGCCGTCGCCGCGCTCGACGATCACCTTCGACTTCCACATGGTCGCCGGGCGGGTGATGCGGAGCAGCGGATGCCCCTGCACGTCCCGGATCTCCAGCCGGACGTCCAGCATCGAGTCCATCTTCGTGAAGGCGCGCAACGCTTTGGCGGCGCCGGACTGGCCGACCTGCTCGACCGTGCCGATGTGGCGGGCGTGCTGGTCGTAGATGACGTAGGAGTTCGACATCTCGATGAGCTTCGCCTTCTGGTTCACGACCAGGACGGGCTCGGTGAACAAAGTGCCGCCGCCACCCTGCGCGGACTGCTGGACGCCCGCGCGCTGGACCTGCCGCGCCACGCGTTCCTGGCCGGTGCCGCCCACCTGCAGTTCGGCGTGGTGGGCGTCGGTCTGCTGCTGGCGTGGCTGCGTGTGAGGCGTCCACTGGGTGCCGTCCCACCACCGCACGAAGCGCGGGTCGGCGTTGTCCGGGTACCAGCCGGGCGCGGTGTTCATGCGGTGAGAGTAGTGCGCAAACCTGGGCCACACGCGAAGATGCGAGTATGTTCGCAGGCAAACGATTCTTGGCGGCGCTCTTCACCGCGACTCTTGTCTTGTTCGGCGTGAATGCCGGAATCGCCACCGCCGCAACGGAAGTGTGCGCGGGCGCCTATCAGGGCGACACGAGGCTCGGTCCCGAGACGTTGCCCCAGCCGTGGCAGCAGCCCGTCGGGCCGCTCGTGGCCGGGTACCAGCGGTTCGGCGGCCTGACCCAGGAGGCGTTCCTGGCCAGGTACTGGAACGGGACCGGCTGGAACTACCCGCCGCAGGACGGGTTCTGGCTCAAGCCCGACGGCGAGCCGATCAAGTACCAGAGGACGCTCAACGCCAACACGCGGCTCGACCGGTTCGGCAGCGAGTTCGGCGGGTTCCTGGCGTACAAGGGGGCGCACTACTCCACGCGTGCGATTCCGCCGCAGAGTCTTTACACGTTCGATCCCGCGTACCGGTGCAACTACCACGCCTACAAGGTGACGAAGGCGTTCGCGGTCTGGGAGGGGCCGATCGCGCCGTGGTTCGGGCAGCCCGGCGGTGGCCTGCAGCAGAAGCTGGACAGGGCGCTGGTGCCAGGCGACGGGGTGCTGAACGTCGCCTGGCTGCTCTCCAACGGCTACCTCGTGCGGATCAACTGACGGTGATCGCGCCCGCCGGGCACAGGCCCGCCGCTTCCTTCGCGGTGGCCTCGTGCGCGGCGTCGGGGTGCTCCTCCAGAAGCACGACCGTGCCGTCCTCTTCGTTCTGGTCGAAGAGATCCGGGTCGGTCAAAACGCACATTCCCGAACCGCAACACTTCGACTGATCGACGGAAATCCTCATGCCGACCACGCTACTGGCAACGAGTGGACCCCGTAGATCCCCATGTCCGTGCGCAGCGGCACCTCCTCGGGTTCGACGTCCAGCCTGAGGTCGGGGAACTCCTGGAACAGCTTGGAGAACCCGATGCGCATCTCGATGCGGGCGAGCTGCTGGCCCAGGCACTGGTGGATGCCGTGCCCGAACGCCACGTGCCCCGACGCGGGCCGGCGCAGGTCGAGTTCCTCGGGGTTGCCGGGGAACTTGTCCGGGTCGCGGTTCGCCGCCGGCACGTGCATGAGCACGGTGTCGCCGGCCTTGATCAGGTGGCCGTCGATCTCCACGTCCTCGGCCGCGGTGCGGACCGGTCCGAAGTGGATGATCGACAGGTACCGCATGAGCTCCTCGACGGCGTTGTCGATGACCTCGGGCTCGTCCTTGAGGATCTTGAGCTGGTCGGGGTGCTGCAGAAGCGTGAACGTGCCGATGCCCAGCATGTTCGCCGTGGTCTCGTGCCCGGCGAGCAGGAGCAGCATCGCCATGTTCGACGCTTCCTCGTCGGTCGGCTCCCCGGTGGCCAGCAGGTCGCTGATCATGTCGTCGCCGCCGGGGTTCGCCTTCTTGCGGGCGATCAGCTCGCGCATGAAGTCCTGGATGCGCGCGAAGGCCGCCATGGCCTCCTTGAACGACACCTCCAGGCTCAGCATCGTCGCCGTGTCGTCCTGGAAGCGGTGCCGTTCGTCGTAGTCGACGCCGAGCAGCGCGCAGATCACCAGTGACGGCACCGGCAGCGCGAACTCCTTGACGAGGTCCGCCTTGCCGTCGAACGTCCGCAGGTGCTTGAGCTGGTCGTCGACGATGGTGCCGATCCACTCGGACAGCTGGTTCATCCGCCGGACCGTGAACTGACCCTGCAGCATCTTGCGCAGCCGGGTGTGGTCCGGTGGGTCCTGGCTGAGGAACATGCCCGGCTCGACCTTGCGGCCCTCCTCGGGCACCTCGCCCTGGAACCGCTTGTCGAGCAGGTGGTGCTTCTCGGGGTTGTTGGTGAACTTGGGGCTCCCCAGGATCTCCCGCACCTGGTGGTGACCGGTGACGAGCCAGCCGAGGTGGCCGTCCGCGAACTTCAGCCTGCTGATGCGGGCCTGCTCGCGGATCTGGGTGACCTCGGCGGGCGGGTCGAACGGGTTCTGGCGCGTGGTGGGCAGTTCCTCGGAGATCAATTCGGTCATCTCGCACACCTCCCAGTGCTCAGCAGAGGACCTACTTCCGAAGCTACAGAAGTTTCATGACTTCGTGAAGGTGAATTGAGGGTGACGGACCGCCACCCGCCGAAATCTGTCCGCATCTGCCGGTCGTGGGTCGCGACGGCCACGGCGGCCTTGGTCTGGTGGAGCGCTTCCGTCAGTTCGTCGACCAGTGCGATCGACAGGTGGTTGGTCGGTTCGTCGAGCAGCAGGACGTGCGGGCCGGTGCTCAGCAGGATCGCGAGCTCCAGCCGCCTGCGCTGTCCAGTGGACAGGCGGCCGACCGGTCGCGCGAGGTCTTTTCCGGTCAGCAGACCGATTTCCTCCACCCGCGAACACAGCTCGGCCGCGGTGGCGTCCTCGTTTTCGAAACACGACTCCTGGGCGAGCAGGGCGACCCGGCCGACGTGGTGCACCGTGCCCGTCGCCGGTTTCAGACGGCCGGCCAGCACGTTCAGCAGCGTCGACTTGCCGGCGCCGTTCGGGCCGGTGATCAGCAGCTTCTCGCCCGCGCTGAGCGAGATCGGCTCGGTGAGACTCAGCCTTCCGGGTACTTCGAGCGGGGTGGCGTGCAGCAGGTCGCCGCTGGCCTCCAGCTCGGGCGGGGTGAAGCGCAACGGTGGCGGGGGAGCGCCGACGCGCTGGTCGTCCAGCTCTTCGAGCCTTCGCGCGACGTTGCGCATCTTGTTCGCCGCGCGGGTGCCGCGCTTGTGCTTGAACGCGCCTTTCGGCGGGCGCCAGGCGTCCTTGAGGCGTGACTGGGCGCGCTCGACCTTGTCGGTGAGCTCGTCGTGCTCGGCTTCCTCCTGGGCGAACCGCTGTTCCCAGCGCTGGCGTTCGGCCCGCTTGGCGTCCTTGAACGCCCGGTAGCCGCCGCCGTGCAGGTGCACCTCGCCGTCCGGTGCCGGGTCGAGGTCCAGCAGCTGCGTGCAGACCTCGTCCAGCAACGTGCGGTCGTGGCTCACGAGCACCACGACGCCGTGGTGTTGTTCGAGGCGGTCGGTCAGGAACGTGAGTGCGCCGGCGTCCAGGTGGTTGGTCGGTTCGTCGAGCAGCAGGACGTCAGCGCGTTCGGCGAGCAGGCAGGCGAGCCTCACCCGATAGCGTTGTCCCACACTGAGGTGCGCCAGCAACGTTCCCCTGGCGTGGTCGGCGTCGAGGGCCTTGAGCGCGATGTCGGCGCGGCGTTCGGCGTCCCACGCCTCGATGTCCTCGGCGTGGGCCAGCGCTTTCTCGTACCGTCGCTCGTCGAACGGCTCCGCCGCACTGTCCAGTTCGGACAGTGCCTGACGGCTTTCGCGCAGCGCCTCGCTCAGCAGGTCCCCCACCGTTTCGCTTTCGTGGAACGGCATTTCCTGTCGCACGAGGCTCAACGAACCGTGCCGCGTGACAGTTCCCTGATCGGGAACCAGGTCACCGGCGAGCAAGCGAAGGAGTGTGGTCTTGCCGCGGCCGTTCTCGCCGATGACGCCAAGGCGCTGGCCTGCGGAGACTTTCAGCGAGATGCCGTCGACGACGGGGCCGGCCTCATAGCCCTTGGTGAGATCTTGGGTCGTCAAATGAACATGCGTGCGCATGCGGATCCTCTTCTGGGTACGCGAAATCAGGACGTGGTGCGTGGTGGCACACGTCCTGAATCAGAGGTAGAAGACCCCGTACCCGAATCCCATGAAACCCACGGTACCTACGGTCGCAACGCTTTTTCGACCGCCTTCTTCAGATCTGCGCGGCTCTCCTCGGTGCCGGGCGTCGGCCCGGTCGTGCTGCCGCCGCCGACCAGCCGGTAGAAGAGCAGGCCCTCGATGAACGCGGTGATGTGCGCACCGGCGCGTTCCGGGTTCTCGTGGCCCAACGCCTGTGCCAGCGCGGTCGCCTGTTCGCGCGGGGAGTGCACGAGGATCGACTTCAGCTCGGGGTGGTGCGTGGCCTCGAGCATCGCCGCGTACCTGGCGAGCGTCCGGTTCCGCTCGACCAGCCAGCTGTCGACGGTCCTCGCGATGCTGCCCGCGACGTCGGCCGTGTCGAGATCGATCTCCTGCTGCTCCTGGACGGCCAGCCGCTCCACGAGTCCCTCGATCAACGCCTTGCGCGTGCGGAAGTAGGCGCTGGTCGAGCCCTCCGGCAGGCCGGCCTTCCGGTCGACCGCGCGGTGGGTGAGACCGCGCATGCCGAGTTCGGCCACGAGTTCGATCGCGGCGTCGGTGATCAGGTCCTTGCGCACTGTGCTCCCCATCTCCTTCTACAGCTGTAGTCTACAGGTGTAGAGTCCTCTACATCTGTAGAGGAGGCGGGGATGAAGGCGATCGTGGTGGGCGGGGGCATCGGCGGACTGGCGGCAGCGGTCTCGTTGCGGCGCGTCGGCTGGGAGGTCCAGGTTCTCGAGCGGGCCGCCGCTTTCGGTGAGATCGGCGCCGGTGTGGGCGTGATGCCGAACGCGCTGCGGGCACTGGAATGGATGGGGCTCGCGGACGAGGTGCGCAGGCTCGGCACTCCGCGCGTGTCGGGTGGCGTGCGGTCGTCCGACGGGCGGTGGCTGGTGCACCTGCCCGGCGTCGGCCAGGAGAAGGTCATCGCGATGCACCGGGCCGATCTGCACGGCGTTCTGCTGCGGGCGCTGCCGTCGGAGATCCTTTTCAACAACGTCGAGGTGACCGGCGTTGAGGAGCTGGACGCAGACCTCGTGGTGGCGGCGGACGGCATCAACAGCCGCCTGCGCGGGGAGCTGCTGCCCGACGCGCCGGGACCGGTGTACGCGGGGGCCACGGCGTGGCGAGGGGTGGCGCCGGGTCCCTTCGACCTGCCGATCTCGCAGACACTCGGTCCCGGCGGCGAGGCGGGCATCCTGCCGCTGGGGGACGGCAGGGTCTGCTGGTACGTGGCCGTGGTGGCGCCCGCGTCGGCTCAGCTGGACCCGGTGGAGCTGTTCGCGGACTGGCACGAGCCGTTGCCGTCGTTGCTGAAGTCGACTCCTGACGTGATTCGCCACGACATCTACGAACTGCCGTTGCTGCCGACGTTCGTGTCCGGGCGGGTGGCATTGCTCGGCGATGCGGCGCACGCGATGACGCCGTACCTGGGGCAGGGGGCGTGCATGGCGTTGGAGGACGCGGTGACGCTGGCTTCGGTCGACGGCGATCTCGCGCGCTACGACGCGTTGCGCCGGCCGCGTACCCAGGCGGTGTGGAAGGGCTCGCGGATGGCGGGGAGGTTCGGGATCGAGGTGCGGTCGCCGATCGGGCTGGCGTTGCGGAACTTGGCGTTCCGGGCGCTGCCGGGGTCGGTGGCGGTGCGCGGGATGACCCGTTTCTCCTCGTGGGAGGTGCCTGCGATGCCACGATGACGTTCGTGGATCTTGTGGTGTTCCGCCGGGTGAGCACGGCGGTGATGGTGGTGCTGATGGCGGCGTTCCTGGTGTCGGCCGTGGCCGGCGCGGTGCGGGGCGGGCATCCGACCTCGGTGACGCTGTCGCTGCCGGCGGCGGGGGGATCGGGCTGGAGCACGCGGTTCTGGCGCTCAAGCCCACGGTCTCGGTGACCGCCGAGGTGACCTCGTGCGGCTACAGCGGCCGCACCAAGACGTGCTCCGGTCGGTACACAGTGGACAGTGTGGAGCACACGGCCGACATGCCGGTGGAGTCGGTGCCGTCCGGCCGGAGAGTTGAAATCGAGGTGCTCGCGGCGGACCATTCCGTGGTGGTTTCCCAGTCGTGGCTGGACATCCTGCTCGTTCGTGGTGGTGGCATCGTCCTCGCCGGGCTCGTGATCGGATTCGGTGTGCGGTGGATTCGCCTGGCGCGTGCCACGACCACCAAACTCCGCGGGATCAAAGTTCACTCGAACGGGTCGAATCCAGCGGTGAACTAGATCACTGGTCAATGTTTGGTCTCGGCCGGATAACGGTCCAAAACCACCCTTTGTCGCGCCCATTGTCACCCGGTTGCGGTATCAAGTATTTGCTGAGCGTGTCGGGCGCGGTCCAGTGATCCAGATGGCGTAACGCTAGAGGCGGTTTTCCGCACACGAAAGCGCAACTACGGTGCCTCGCCATGACCCCCGTCCCGACTGATGTGATGCCCCGTTCCCTCACGGCGCTTCCCCCGGCGCAGTTGGAGAAGCTCGGCGAGATCGACATCCCCGAGGCAGAGGACTTCGTCCGGCAACACCACGCCGAACACCCCGAACTCGGTCCTGTCGAGGCCAGGCTCGCCGAAGTGCACGCGGAGATCGCGGCCACCGGCACCTACCGGCACACGACCGCCGAACTGACCTTCGGCGCCCGCGTGGCCTGGCGCAACAGCTCCCGCTGCATCGGCCGCCTGTACTGGCGCAGCTTGAAAGTGCGCGACCTGCGCGAGACGTCCACACCCGCTGACGTGGCCGCGGAGTGCGTCGAACACCTCCGCGTGGCCACCAACAAGGGCAAGATCCGGCCCGTCATCACGATCTTCGCCCCGGCCGAGCCCGGCATGGCGGCGCCGCAGATCGTCAACGAGCAGATCGTCCGCTACGCCGCCTACCGAGGCTCGGACGGCGGCGTGCTCGGGGACGCGCGGAACCTGGCGCTGACCGAGCTCGCGGTGAAGCGCGGCTGGCAACCGCCGGCCAGCCGCAGCCCGTTCGACGTGCTGCCGCTCATGGTGTCCTGCAAGGGCCACGAACCCGCGCTCGTCGAGATCCCTGCCGACGCGGTGCTCGAGGTTCCGCTGTCCCACCCGGAGTTCGAGTGGCTGGGCACACTCGGCGTGAAGTGGCACGCCGTTCCCGCCATCAGCAACATGCGGCTGCGCATCGGCGGCATCGACTACCCGTCGGCGCCGTTCAACGGCTGGTACATGGGCACCGAGATCGGCGCGCGCAACCTCGCCGACCACGACCGCTACGACCTGCTGCCGTACCTCGCCAAGCGAATGGGCCTGGACATGTCGTCGGAGGCGACGTTGTGGCGTGACCGAGCTCTGATCGAGCTCAACCGCGCCGTCCTGCACTCGTTCGCGGAGGCCGAGGTCACGATCACCGATCACCACACCGAATCGCAGCGTTTCCTGACGCACCTGGAGAAGGAGGAACAGGCCGGCCGGTCGTGCCCCGCTGACTGGTCGTGGATCGTGCCACCCGTGTCGGGCGGGCTCACGCCGGTGTACCACCGCTACTACGAGACCAAGGAGCTGTTGCCGAACTTCTTCCCCGCCGCTGCTCCCGGAAAGTGCCCTGTGTCGCACTGATCTGGCGTCCCACCGATCTGTCGGCACACTGATCGGGTGCAGCTGACACGGAGCCTGAACCTGACCGATGCCGTGTTCGTCGGGCTCGGCTCGATGATCGGCGCGGGCGTGTTCGCGGTGTTCGCCCCGGCCGCGGCGGCGGCCGGGGCCGCGCTGCTCGTCAGCCTCGTCATCGCGGGCGTGATCGCGTGCTGCAACGCGTTGTCGAGCGCCTGGCTGGCGGCGAAGTACCCGCAGTCCGGCGGCACGTACGTCTACGGGCGCGAACGGCTCGGCCGGATCTGGGGCGACCTGGCCGGCTGGGCGTTCGTGCTGGGCAAGACGGCGTCGTGCGCGGCCATGGCGTTGACAGTCGGCACCTACGCGGGTGCGCCGAAACTCGTCGCGGTGGCGGCGATCGTCGCGTTGACCGTGCTCAACCTGACCGGCGTGCAGAAGTCCGCGCTGGCCACCAGGCTCATCGTGATCGCGGTCCTCCTCGTGCTGGCTGCCACCGCGGTCACCTCGCACACCGCGGCTCAGCCCGCCGAGTTCAAGGCCGCGGGCATCCTTCCTGCTGCCGCGCTCCTTTTCTTCGCGTTCGCCGGCTACGCGCGCATCGCCACGCTCGGCGAGGAGGTCAAGGAGCCTCAGCGAACGATTCCGCGTGCCGTGATCATCTCCTTGGCGATCACGTTGGTCGTGTACGCGATCGTGGCCGTGACGGCGCTGAACGCGTTGGGCAGCGATCTGGCGGTGAAGACACTCGCCGACGTGTCGCCGACCCTCGCACCGGTCATCCGGGCCGCCGCCGTGCTGGCCGCGCTCGGGTCGTTGCTCTCGCTGCAACTGGGGGTGAGCCGGACCGCGCTGGCGATGGCCCGCGACCGCAGGCTGCCGGGCTTGCTGGCCGACCTGCGCGTCGCCGAGATCGCGACCGGCGCGGTGGCGATCGGGCTGGTGCTCGCCGTCGACGTGACCCGCGCGATCGTGTTCAGCTCGTTCTGCGTGCTGCTCTACTACGCGATCGCCAACGCCAGCGCGTGGACGCTCGGTAAGCGGCTCGTGCCCGCGATTGGGCTGGTGGGGTGCCTGACACTCGCCGGTGCGGTTCTCTGGCAACTTTGAATGCTCCCCGCCCCTGCACGGGCTATGTGGGGATTTTCGGCTCAGGCTGCCTGCTCGTCCGGCGGACGAGCAGGTCTTGTGCCGTCAGCGCCGACCGGGTTCAAACCTGCCCGGACCAACATCACCGCCGCGGAGTTCTTGTCCCTGGAGGACACGGCTCCACACGACATGCAGGTGTAGATGCGTTCGGACAGCGGCAAGGCGTGCTTGGCTCTCGCACCGCATGCCGCGCAGTCCATCGTGGTGTGTTTGGGGTCCACCAGCCGCAAGTCACGGCCGTGTTTGCGGGCCATCGCAATCAGCCCACGCTTGGTGGCACCGATCGCGGAATCCGCGGCTTTGCGCGCCATCGTGGATCTGGCCAGGAACTTCGGCCGGAAGTCCTCCACAGCAAGCGCGTCATGGTCGCGAACAACCCGCTTGGCCCATTTGCGACCGGTGTCCTCCCGTCGCCGGGCGATCTTCTTCTGGATCTTCGCCGCCTGCCGCTTCGCGTGCCGGTAGCCCTTCGAACCGGGCCGGCCCTTAGCCGGGCGGCGACGGGCCATCATCCGCTGATACCGTGCCAGGCCCTTCGCGGCGTTCCTGCCGTGCTCAGGATGCGGCAAGTCGTACGCATCGCTGGTAGTGGTGGCGAGTTCCTTCACACCCCAGTCGACACCGATCACCCGGCCGGTCGCAGGCAAGGCCTGGACTTGCGTCTGGACGACGAAGGAGCAGTACCAATGGCCGAGGCTGTCGCGGTACACGCGAACCGACGACGGCACGCCAGGCAACTCCCGCGACCACACCGGCCGCACCGCGATCCCGCCCGCCAGGCGCAGCATGCCGTCGCGCAACTGGAACCCGCGCTGGGTGTAGTTGAGTGTCGGCTCGGCCAGCAACTTCTTCTTGAACCGCGGCATCCCGGCACGCAGCCACTGCGGCACCCGTTCCCGCACATCCTTGAGCGCCTTGGCACGCGACGCGCCGAAATCCCGGATGACCTGCTGCTGTGCCACCGACGACCCAGCACGCAACCACCCATGCCCGGCACGCCAGCCCGTCAGAAGTTTGTCCAACTGCGCCGGGCCGCACGTGCGCGGGTCGCCGGGAATCTCGCGGTTGTGCCGATGGGTCTCACGCGACTGCGCGACGCACTGGTTCCACACCCACCGGCAGCGATCCCACTCCACCAGCAACACGCGGCGAGCGGACGACGACAGGCGCAGCCGGAAGGTATACCGGGCCACGCTCGCCGCATCCGCCACGCAGGCGACCTTACCGAACAGATGTTCGCCTCCGTCGGGTGGTCGCGAACATCGCACCACCGGCCAGCTGAACGCCGGGGCATCTTTCGGAGGACATGATGATATGGCCCAGGTCACCTTTGATCGCGTAACGTGCGTACGGTGAAAGTGGGAGCACCCGCAGAGTCGCGGCCCGCCGAGCGTCGCGTCGCCTGTGTACCTGAGACGGTGTCGTCGTTGGTCGACGCCGGACTGACCGTGCACGTCCAGGAAGGCGCCGGCCGTCACGCCCACGCCCTCGACGCCGCCTACCGCGCGGCCGGAGCGACCGTGACGCCGGAGGACCCGACGTCGGAGTCCGATGTCGTCGTGTCCGTGCAGCCGTTGACCCTCGACCAGGCCGGGTTGCTCAAACCCGGCGCCATCACCATCAGCTTCCTGCAGCCCGCGAACGACCGCGAGCTGCTGGAGGTCTACCGCGACCGCCGCGTCACGTCGTTCAGCTTCGACCTGCTGCCACGCGTGACACGTGCCCAGAGCGCGGACGCCCTGTCGTCGCAGGCCCTCGTGGCCGGCTACCGGGCCGTCCTGGTCGCCGCAGAACGACTACCGCGCTTCCTGCCCATGTTCACCACGGCCGCGGGCACCGTGCCCCCGGCCAAGGTGCTCGTGCTGGGCGCCGGTGTCGCCGGCCTCCAGGCGATCGCCACCGCGCGTCGTCTCGGCGCCGTCGTCGAGGCGTACGACGTGCGCAAGGCCGCCGGCGAGGAGGTCCGCAGCCTCGGCGCGAAGTTCCTCGAACTGGACCTGGAAACGCAGTCCGGCGTCTACGCGTCCGTGCAGTCCGAGGAGTTCCTGGAACGCCAGCGAGAACTCATCGGCGAGCACGTCGCCCAGTCCGACGTCGTGATCACCACGGCCGCGATCCCCGGCCGCAAGGCCCCGGTGCTCGTCACGACCGACATGCTCAAGGCGATGGCGCCCGGCAGCGTCGTGGTCGACCTGGCCGCGGAATCCGGCGGCAACTACGCGGGATCCGTTGCCGGGCAGGAAACCTGGGTCGGCGAGGTGCTGGTGCACGGCGCGCTGAACCTGCCGTCGTCGATGCCGGTGCACGCGAGCCGCCTGTACTCGCGCAACGTGCTCAACCTGCTCAAGCTGATGATCGCGGACGGGTCGGTGAGACCGAACCTCGACGACGAGGTGCTCAACGGCTGCTGCGTGACCCACGACGGTCAGATCCGCAAGGAGTTGCCGTGATCGACCTGCTGACGATCTTCGTGCTGGCCGTGTTCGTGGGCTTCGAGGTGGTCTCGAAGGTGTCCACGATCCTGCACACGCCGCTGATGTCCGGTGCGAACGCCATCCACGGCGTGATCCTCGTCGGCGCGATCCTGATCACCGGGTCCGCCGAGAGCACCCTGGAGCTGGTTCTCGGGGTGCTCGCGGTGTTCCTGGCCACGGTCAACGTCGTCGGCGGCTTCGTGGTGACCGACCGGATGCTGGAGATGTTCAAGAAATGATCGTCCAGCTGATGTACCTCGTCGCCGCGCTGTGCTTCATCCTGGCGCTGAAGGGCTTGAGTTCGCCCAAATACGCGCGCTACGGCAACTTCATCGGCGCGTTCGGCATGCTGGTCGCCGTCATCACCGCGTACGTGCACGGCGTCGTCCACAACGGACTGTGGATCCTGATCGCCGTCGCACTCGGTGTGGTGGTGGGCATTCCGGCCGCGCGGTCGGTGAAGATGACCGCGATCCCGCAGATGGTGGCGCTGTTCAACGGTGTCGGTGGCGCCGCTGCGGCCCTGGTGGCGTTGGCGGAGTTCTTCTCGGTGCCGGACACCACGGTGATGTTCCGGCTCGCGACCGTGCTGACGGTGCTGATCGGTTCGGTCAGCTTCTCCGGTTCGGTGGTCACGTTCCTGAAGCTGCAGGAGCTGATGACGACGCGGCCGGTGTTGTTGCCGGCCGGGCAGCAGCTCGCGATCGCCGCCGGTGTGTCGTCGGTTGCCTTGTGCGCCTTGACGATGGCGGTGCCGAACGGGTTCCTGCTGTGGTTGCTGGTGGCGGTCGGGCTCTCGCTGGGCGTGTTGTTCGTGCTGCCGGTCGGTGGTGCGGACGTGCCGATCGCGATCTCATTGCTGAACGCGTTCACGGGTCTTGCGGTCGCCGCGTCCGGTTACGTGCTGGCGAACACGCTGCTGATCGTCGCGGGCACGCTCGTCGGCGCGTCCGGCACGATCCTGACCCGGTTGATGGCGCAGGCGATGGGGCGTTCGCTGGCGAACATCCTGTTCGGGGCGTTCAAGGCCGCGCCTGTAGTCGCGCACGGGGAAGAGCAGCGGACGGTCAAGTCGGGCACGGTCGAGGACGTCGCGATCCTGTTGGGGTACGCGAACAACGTCGTTGTCGTGCTTGGATACGGGTTGGCGGTCGCGCAGGCTCAGCACGCCGTGCGCGAGCTCGTGACGCAGCTCGAAAAGCGCGGAGTCTCGGTGGCGTACGGGATTCACCCCGTCGCGGGCCGGATGCCGGGGCACATGAACGTGTTGCTCGCGGAGGCGGACGTGCCGTACGAGCAGCTCAAGGAGCTCGACGACGTCAACCCCGGCATCACGTCGGTCGACGTCGCCGTGGTGGTCGGGGCGAACGACGTGGTGAACCCCGGCGCGCGGGACGAGCCGTCCAGCCCGATCTACGGCATGCCGATCTTCGACGTCGACCGCGCGAAGTCCGTGGTGTTCATGAAGCGGTCGATGCGGCCCGGGTTCGCCGGTGTGGACAACGAGTTGCTGTACAACCCGAAGACGACGCTGCTGTTCGGTGACGCGAAGGACTCGCTCACGAAGCTTCTGTCGGCGGTGAAGCAGCTGTAGCCAGCAGCTCCGTCACCTCGGTCGCGGTCAGCGCCGGCAGCAGGCCGATCACGCCGTCCGCGCCGAGGGAGCGCCACTGGTCGGCGTCTTCGAGGGTGTGCACCTCGTCGACGCCGAACCGCACGCCGAAGCTGTGCACGGTCGTGATCAGGTCGCGCATCGCTTGGCGCATCGGGGAATCCGGGTGCGGCGCGGGTGCGCGGGTGATCACCGAGCGGACCGGCACCTCGGTCAGCACGGTCAGTTCGTCGTGCCCGCCGTGGAACCCGTCCAGCGCCGTCACGACGCCGTTGTCGTGCAGCACCACCACGTTGTCGTCACCGGCCAGCACCGACGAGATGTCGAGCGCGATCCGCAGCCGGCCGGGCGGCAGGCCCGTTTCGTCCAGTGCTCGTTTGACGTCCCCGACCAGGTCTTCGTCGCGGGACTGCAACGCCCCCAACGCCACGTGCAAGGTCGGTGCCCTGTCACCGAACTCGGCCACCCATCGCGCGGCCTGGGCGCACGCCTCGCGCAGCAGCCACTTGCCGATGGGGAGCGACAGGCCCGTCGAGTCGGCCAGCGCCATGGTGTCGTTGTGGCTCAGGTCGTCCCAGTGCAGCCTGGCGACGGCGCCGAGCACCTCGCGGGTCTCGAGGTCGTGCACCGGCGCGTAGACGATCTCGATCTCGCCGTGCTCCCAGGCGCCCGGCATCGACGCGGCCAGTGCGTATCTGCCGCGGCGGCGGGCGTCGTCGTGCTGGTCGTGCAACGCCCACTGCCGTTTGCCACGTGCTTTCGCCTGGCGCAGCGCGGCGTTGGCGCACCGCATGAGTTCGCCCGCGGTCGTGAACGCCGGCGGCCGGTCCACCACGCCGATGCTCACCGACAGCGCGATGCCGTGATCGTCCACAAAGGTCGGTTCGCCGAGCGCTTCCTGGATGTCGTCGATGGTCGCGGTGACGTTGTCCGCGGTCGTCAGGAGCGCGAACTCGTCGCCGCCGATTCTGGCGACGATCGCCTTCTTCTCACTGGCGAGCTTGCCGAGGCGGGCCGCGACGATCTTGAGCAGCTTGTCGCCGGTCTCGTGGCCCAGGCCGTTGTTGACGACCGAGAACGCGTCCAGACCCAGGTGGTACAACGTGATCGGGGCGCTGTCGAGCCGTCGCTCCACCTGGCTCGTGAAGTGCTGGCGGTTCGAGAGTCCGGTCAGCGAGTCGTGCAGCAGCTGGTGGTCGAGGCTGCGCTGCAACAGGTGCAGCTCGCTGATGTCCTCGACCATCGTCACGTGGTGCGTCGGCAGGCCGTCCGCGTCGCGCAGCAACGACACCGCGAGGTGCACCCACACCGGCTCGCCGTCCGCGCGGATCAGCTTGCGCTGGTCGCGGAACCTCTCGAGCCGTCCCTCCTGCACCTTCCGGTACGAGGCACCCAGGGCGGCCACGTCCTCCGGGTGGTAGAAGTCGGTCAGGTTCTTCTCGCTCAGGTCGGCACCCGACGCCAGCCCGACGATCTCGGCGAGCGCGTCGTTCGCCTGCACGCACCTGCCGGTGAAGTCGGTGATCGCGATGCCCAGCGCGGCGGAGTCGAAGACCTCCTGGAAGCGCGCCTGGCTGACCTTCAGCGTGCGCTCGACCCGCTGCTTGGCCCGCACGATCGCGACCTTGATCTCCTCCTGCTGGTCGAACGCGTCCATCCGCATGGCCTGTGCGTACGCGGAGCTCAACCTCGCGAGCACGGGTAGCTCGAACGTGGGCGAAAGAACGTCGATCGTGGCACGCAACGAGTCCGGCCCGGTTGCGTGCAGTGACACCAATCGATAGGCGACCGATTCAGGTTCCGTCGGCAACTCGGCCAGCGAGTCGAGCAGCGCCTGCTCGATTTCGGCGTGGGACAGCGGGATGTACGCGGTCGCGGTCAGCGCGTGCATCCAGCGGCGGGCGAGTTCCGAGAGTTCCATGCTGTGACAGAGCGTACGGACTTACCGCGACCGGGCCAACATGAGCAAATTGAGCTAGTTCTTCCGGCCCACAGCCGCGTAGATGCCCGCCTTGTCCGGATCGTCGGTGTTCGTGCCCTCCGGCCGCCACAGCGGCAGCGGCACGATGCCGGGCTCGACGAGCTCGAACCCGTCGAAGAGCCCCTCGATCTCCGTCCTGGTGCGCGGGAACATCGGGTTCTGGCTCTTCTTCATGACCTCGACGACGCCGGCCATCTCCTCGGGCTGCAGGTCCTGGGTGAACTGCGAGAACGCCAGGTAGCTGCCCGCGGGCACGGCATCGCGGTAGGCGGCCACGACCGAGCGCGGATCGGCCTCCGGTGGCACGAAGTGGAAGACCCCCGCCGTCAGCACGCCGACGGGTTGCGTGAAGTCGATGAGCCCGCTTTCATCCGCGGCTTTCAGCACGTCCGCCGGGCGGGTCATGTCCTCCTGGATGATCGTCGCCCGCGGGTCGTCCTCCAGGATGAGCCGGCTGTGCGCGACCGCGACCTCCTCGAAGTCCACGTACACGACGTGGGTCTCGGGGTCTGCCTTCCGCGCGATCTCGTGCACGTTGCCGACCGTAGGGATGCCGGAGCCGAGGTCGAGGAACTGGCGGATCCCGTTGTCCATCATGAACAGCACGGACCTGCGCAGGAACGCCCTGTTCAACCGCGCGATCGTGCGGGCGTTCGGCTGGGCCTGCAGGAACTTCTCCGCCAGCATCCGGTCGGCCGCGAAGTTGTGCCCGCCGCCGAGCAGGTAGTCGTACAGTCTGGCAGCGCTCGGCTTCCCGGTGTCGAGACCATCCGGAACCCAGCTCACCCGTTCGGACATGGCCTCAGGCTACTGAGTCGCCACACGAGTGCGGCAGGGGTGGCGCCCTTTTGGACTAGCAAAGGCTCCTGCTATCACTGGAACGTGTGAATCAGCGCGGTGGCGACCGCGACACCCAGTGCCGTGCCAAGTCCTCGCGCGACGTTGACCAGCCCGCTCCCGACCCCCGCCGACGCCTCCGGCAGCGCGCTCATCACCCGTTTCGTGCAGGCCGGCGCGATGATGCCGAGCCCGATGCCCGCCGCCGCGAGCTGAAGCACTTGCGGCACAGGCAGGAGCACCGCGGTGGCCGTGATCAACGCGCCGGTGGTGATGCCCGGTTTGTGCAGTGTCGTTGCCGCTACGGCGAACCCGAGCGGCAGCACGGCGATCGTGAGTCCTATGTGCGCCAACGGTTGCTTCATGGTGAACGGAAGCAACGTCATCGGCGCGAACAGCGCGGCGTAGGTGAGCAGCACACCGGCCAGTCCGGGCAGGACCTGCCAGCTCGGCCTGGTCCGTTCGGGCTTGGTCTTCGTGCGGGGGAGCAGGTAGTGGCCGGCGATCATGGCGACGACCCCGATCGGGACGTTGATCGCGAACACGGCCTGCCAGCCGTAGTGCTCGGTGAGATACCCGCCGAGCAGTGGTCCGGCCGCCAGCCCGGTCGCCTGCGCGGCGGCCTGGATGCCGAGCGCTTTCCGCCGTTGCTCGGGCACCACCGCGGTGGTCACCAGCGCAACACTGTTGGCCTGCAACATCGCCGCACCCACCGCCTGTGCCATGCGGGCGGCGATGAGGGCGTCGAAGTTCGGCGCGTACACGCACGCGACCGACGCACCGGTGAAGAGCGCGAAGCCGTAGATGTAGACGATCTTGCGCCCGACCCGGTCCGCGATCCTGCCCATTGGGACGAGCAACGCCACGAGCGTGATCAGGTAGCTGAGCGAGATCCACTCGGGATCGCTGCCGAAGTGAGCGCTCATCGCCGGGAACGCCAGCGTGACGATCGAGGCGTCCAACTGCCCCATGAACGCGCCGAAGCACACGGTCGCGATGACCAGCCACGGCGCATACGACCGGCGTGCGATCCACGCCGGTCTGGGTGACTCCGTGACGAACCAGTTCATCGTACCCAGATTATATCTGACACAGAGCTATTGTCGTGAGTTCAGTAGGATTTCCGCATGTCAGACGAAGCCCGCACGCTCACCGACGTCGTCACTCGCCTGCGCCGGGCGCTGCGGACGAGCATCCGTGCGGACTGGCCCTGGGAATCCCTGCCGATGGCGCAGGTAGAGCTGTTGCAGACCCTCGCGGAACGCCCGCCGATGAAGGTCGGCGACCTCGCCGCGATCTTGAAGCTGGCCCCCAACACGGTGTCCGGGCTGGTGTCCCAACTGATCGATTCGGGCCTCGTCGTGCGCGGCGGAGACCCCAAGGACAGACGGGTAGCGCGACTGTCCGTCTCACCCCGTGGACACGAACAGCTGCTCGTCTGGCAGCGCGAGCACGAGAAGCGGATCGGCGCCGCGTTGGGCAAGCTGGAGGCCTCCGAACGGGAGGACGTCGTGCGCGCCCTGAAGGCTCTGGACCACCTGGTCGAGCACCTTGCCGAACCCACCTGACCCGATCGACCCGGACGTCGACCTGCACGTCCCCGCCCAACGCCAGGAGCTGCACCTGCCGTTCGTCGCGCTGGTGTCGCTGGGCGGCGGGCTGGGCGGCGTGGCGCGCTACGGCCTGTCGTCCTTCGTGCCGGGCGCGTGGGGGCTGTTCGTCATCAACGTGCTGGGGTCGTTCTTCATCGGCGTGCTGATGGGCGTGGTGCCCCGGCCGTTGGTGCGGGCCTTCTTCGGGGTCGGCCTGCTGGGCGGGTTCACGACGTTCTCGTCGTACGCCTTGTCCTGGTCGGTGTTCCTGTGGCTGACGCCGGTTTGTGCTGTGCTGGCAGCGTTTCTCGGGTTGCGGGTGACCCGGTGACCGTTCTGGCGGTGTTTCTCGGGGCTGCGCTCGGGGCTCCTTGCCGGTACCTGTTGGACCGGTTCGTGCAGTCGCGGCACTCGTCGGACTTCCCTTGGGGCACTTTGACGGTCAACGTCGTCGGGTGCTTTCTCATCGGGTTTTTCGTTGGGACGTCTTGGATGCCGCTGCTCGGGGTGGGGTTCTGCGGCGGGCTCACGACGTACTCGACGTTCAGCTACGAGACGGTGAAGCTGCTGGAGGCGGAGAAGTACGGTGCAGCCCTGCTCAACGTGGTGGTCAGCGTGGTTCTTGGCATCGGCGCGGCCGCAGCGGGTTTGACCCTGTCACATTGATCTGACCCTCCATCCACGCGGTCAGGTAGGGCCGCACCAGCTCCGGGAGTTGGGGGAGCAGGCTGAGGTCGACGCGCCGGCAGTACCGCGCCCAGACCAGGTCCGCCTGAACCGGCAGCATCGTCGCCACTCCGTCGAAGCCGTAGTCCGCGCAATGTTCCAGGTACGGCAAGCACAGAAGTGCCGTGAGGGCGTCGTGTCCCACCCCTTCCACCGCGGGAACCGGCTGCCCGTACGCCTGTTTGAGGTTCAGCCACGTCGTCCACGGCACAGCTGAGCGAATGATGAGTTCCGCGAGCGCGTTTCGCGGGGATTGGTCCGGTTGCTCAACGCTCGACAACCTCACGGCTGCGGCGTAGTAGTGCGTGTGGTGAAACTGATGCGAGTGGAAGAGGACATTGGGGCCAAACGAGGCCACGAGCTCATGCACATCGATGAGATTGCCGTCGACGAGATAAGGCGCTGCCCACCACCTGCCTCGCAGATCCGTTCGATCCTGCCCCGGGAATTCGTGGCGAAGGTACTGCCGGACCAGGTCGGAGATGTCGGCCTGGTTCCCGGCCAGCTCTTCCTCGATGGTCTTCTCGATTATCGGCCTGTTGGCGGGTGAGGACCGTCGCGCGCAGCTGACGAGAACGTCGTCGGCCGAAATGACAACACCGGGATCGTAGCCCGTGCGGTTCTCGATCGAGATCGAGAGCGATCTGTTCACCGCCGCGCGGGTTATGGCACGGATGGTCCGCCGGCTCGGTTGGACGTAACCCAGCGCACGAGCGGCGAACCGCAAGCCGTCGTTCTCGACCGCGGTCATGAGAAGTTCGTCGACGCCGTCCGCCGTCCCGTCGTGGTAGAGCTGCAGTGCGATCTGCCCGACCACGTCCCACACGCCGGCCTCGACGCGCGGCCCCATCACCGCCCACAGCTGGCGCGCGCCACCGCTGCGGTTGTTGCGGACGAGGCGCCGGGCCGCGAAGTACTCGAGGAACGTCCGGTGGGTGAAGCCGAACCGGCGCTCCACACTGGTCGCACCGACGTCGTTGAGCACCCATGCGCGTCCTGTGCAGAAACGCAGGAAGGCCTCGGCGAGAACTGACGCTTCCACCGGGTCTTCCAGCTTCGGTTCGAGGTAGGCGCTCAACAGCCGGACGATCTGGCTCTCTTCGAGTGCCTCGCCCGAGTTCGGCGCGGTGAACATGTTCCATGCCAGGTGTTCGACCGCTTCGCGCAGATGTCCGCGAAACTCCAGCGGCAGCGGGATCTCCCGGCCCTTGTCCCACTGCTCGAACAACATCAGCGCACACCGTTCGTACACTTTGGACAGCTCGTTCGGCAGATAGCGGTCCGATGAGTACAACGTGCACAGCAGCGCCAGCAACAGCGGGTTGCTGCGCAGCTCGGCGATGTCCTCGCTCTCCTTCATGAACGACTTGGGCAGCTGTTCCCGGACAGCCGGTTTGGCGCTCAGGTCCAGCGCGAACCAGTTCTTGACGTACTGGAGAACCTGTTCCTCGTCGAACTCGTTGACATACGCGATCGGGAACAGCTTCTCGTTGAGCGCCGCGTCGGTGTACCCGATCTTGCGAGCTGTCACCACGACGGGCACCAACGGGTAGGCGTGCGCGAATCCGGTCACCATCTTGACGACTCGGCTCCGCAGCTCGGTCTGGACGAGCTCGTCGAGTCCGTCGAACACGACGACAGCGCGGCCGTTGCGCAGCAGGTACTGCAGCGCCGCGGGCGGGGGCGTGCAGTGATACGGCGCGACGCAGAGCGTTTCGAGCAGCTTCGGGACGTCGGTGCCCGGCACGCGCAGCAGGTCGTTGAACTCCCTCAGCACCACCAGGAACGGCACCCGTCCGGAGTCCTCCACCGCGACGTCGTACGTCAGCTTCTCGGCCAGGGTCGACTTGCCCGCGCCGGGGTCGCCGAGCACGACCGCCCGGCTGCCGGGAGCGCCGAACGGGATGGGAGCCGCCGTGTGGTCGAGGTGCGGCTGAACGTAAAGCTCGTTGTACGGCACTGTTTTCGTGGTGCCGATGTGCGGGAGGCGCATCTCGCCGTGCAGTTTGCGGACCTGGTGGCGCATCTCGGTGGCGAACGCGTTGATCTCCGTGAGCGACTGGAGTTCCGCGAGCAGCCGGCCGTTCGCGGCGGCGCAGGCTTTGTGATCGTGCGGGGTCACGGCGTAGTGGGTGTCGGCGAACCGGAGAGCGGACCTCGACCAGCCGTCCTGCAACGCCATCAGCAACACTGTCTTGGTGCGGGCCAGCACGTGCGGGGCGATGCCCGCGAGCCGCAGTCCGTGGTGCAGCTGGTCGTCGATGCTGCTGTCGGCCTTGTCGGTCAGCACCATCTGCGCGGCGAGGGTGGCGAAGTCTGGAGACCGCAGGTAGTCCCGCAGCTTGGTCGCGTCCTCGCCGATCTGCAGCAACAGCCGCTCAGCTCCGTACGACTCCGTGTGCGGCACCACCGAGGGAGAGTCGTCGATCCCCGGTGTCAGTTTGCCGTTGACCTCGGCGATGACGCGGAGAACATCGGACTCGATCGGCATCAGGCTTTCTCCTGCCACGAGAAGACGTTGAAGCGGTTGCTCGTCCATGCCCGGAGCAGGTCGTCGCTGCCGGTGGCCTCCGCACGCCTGCGGGCGTCGAGCAGGGCGACGTGCACCTGCGTGGGTTCGAAGGGCAGTGGATGCCCGTGCTCGACGTGCATTTCCAGATAGGGCAACGACAACCCGGGCCCGAGCCTGGTGGCGGGCAGCGGGTGCCGGGCTCGTTCGTAGTCGCGCAACCATCGCTCGCCTGAGATCCACGGCTTGTCGGAAGGCAGGTTCGAGGAGTCGTACATTTCCTCCATCACCAGCGAAGGGACCGATTGGCCGAGGCAGGACCAGAACTCGAAGTACGCGTGCGGCCCTCGCTCCTGTGCCATCTCCAGACGACTGGCGAGTCGGCTCAGGCGTTCGAGCCTCGCCAGCGCGGCGCGATCCGGCCACGGCAGGCTCAGGACGCCTCGGACGAGCTGTGCGGCCCGCAACTGGCCGCTGGGCAGCTGCTCCATGAACTCGGTCAGGGCGTTGAGCACGATCGGGACGTTCCCCGCCAGGCTGTCGCGCAGGCAGATCAGCAGTGGCTCGTCGTTGGCCGGCAGTTCTCCGGTGGGGAAGAAGGAGACCCGCTCGTCCGGATCCACTGCCAGTGCACGACCTGCGCACAGGTGCGTGATCGTTTCGGTCAAGGCCGGCCGGAGATGTGCGTGGCTGAGTGCCTTCGCGGCGAACATGTCCGCGTAGTCGCGGTTGGCCAGCTGCAGCAGGGAGTCGATGCCGTTCGCGAAGCTGCGGTCGAACAGCTGCAGCGCGATCTGCGGCATGGCTCCCCAGCCGTCGACGTTCGGCCGCAACGCGGCCCAGATCTCAGCAGCGGAGTCGTGCGTGCGCAGGACGTGGCTCGCGGCCAGGAGCTCGAGGAACGCCCGATGGGTGAACCCGAGCAACGGTTCGGTGTCCGTGGATCCGAAATCGGTCATGAGCCACGCGCGCCCGGTGCAGTGGTCCAGCAGCGCCGTCGTGGCCATGACCAGCTCGTCGTGGTCGTCGGACGACATGGCTGCGTGGTCGGTCAGGAAGGCCGTGATCCTGGTGTGCGACAGCAGACTGCCGGACACCGGCGCCGA
This sequence comes from Lentzea miocenica, assembly GCF_033949945.1. Lineage (NCBI taxonomy): Bacteria > Bacillati > Actinomycetota > Actinomycetes > Pseudonocardiales > Pseudonocardiaceae > Lentzea > Lentzea miocenica. The sequence continues at coordinate 18,869 of NZ_JAXAVW010000031.1, read as the reverse complement.
GAGCATCTGCCAGGCGAGGTCCGCCAGCACCCTGCGGACCCGTCTGTCGAACTTGAACGGCGTGGCGATCCCGCGCAGGGCGTCCCAGCGTTCGAACAGCAGCACCGCACACCGCTCGTAAACCAGCGCGAGGTTGCGGGCCAGGTAGCGGTCGCTGGAGCTCATCGCGCACAACAGTGACAACAGCAAAGGGTTTGAGCGCAGTTCGGGGACGTGCCGGCTGTCTTCCAGGAAAGAGCTCGTGAGCCTGAACTGCTCGGAACGCGGGTTGGACTCGTCCAGCGCATACCAACGCTGGGCATAGGCCTTGACCTGGTGTTCGGTGAAGGCGGGCAGTGTCACCTGCCGGAACGTCTCGGCGTTGAGAGGGCTCTCCTGATACCCGTGCCCGCGTGTCGTGACGACGATCGGCACCAGCGGATGCTGACGTGCGAAGGACTCCAGCTGCATCACGACGCGACGCCGCAACGTCAGGTCCGTCAGCTCGTCCAGGCCGTCCAGCACGACCACCGCCCGGTTGGTGGCCAGCAGGTAGTCGACGGCGTCAGGCGGTGGGTCGACGTCGTACGGCGCTCGGCACATCGATTCCAGGCAGTGCGGGATACCGCTGTAGTCCGCCAGCGGCTTCTGGAAGTCTCGGAGCACGATCAGGAACGGCACTCTGCCGGACGCCTCGGATGCGACGTCGTGGGCGAGCTTGGCCGCGAAGGTCGACTTGCCGGAGCCCGGATCGCCGAGGATCACCGTGCGACCGCGGGGAGTGCCGAGCTCAGACGAGTCGATTTCCGGCTCTACGTACAGCAAGTCGCAGGGGACAGCCCGCCCGACGTCCGCGTGCGGCAGCCTGATCTCGCTGTGCAGAGCGACGATCTGCCGGCGCAGGCGGGTGGTGAAGTGGTGAATCTCGGCCAGGGACGTCAGGCGCTGGAGCACGAGGCCGGCTCTGTTGGCCGCGGCCAGCAGGAATCCGAGGTCGGCTGAGAAGTCGACGGGGTCGGTGTACGTGATCAGCCGTCGGTGGATGGTGTCGGCCACGGAGACGTCCGGGACTCCGGCCAGCCGAAGGCCTTCGCGGAGGTGCGTTCGCGCCGCCTCGTGCAGGACCGGGTGGGTCCGGGCCTGGAAGACCACCGCGGCGAAGTCGGGTGTCGCCAGGTAGTCCAGCGCCGCGGTGCCGAGGTCGTCCGCCAGTTGGCCGGTCAGTTCCGCGACGATCCGCGACACGGCGGAATCGGTGCTCGGCACGAAGCCCCCTCCGCGTCGGATGCCAGGCTCAAGAACTGTCGGTGCCGGAGCCGGAATCGTTTCGCGGAGGGGGATGGAGTGTCTAGTCCTTCAGACGGGACAACATGTCGGGCAGCGTTCCGGTGTGCACGACGCCGAGTCGTTGCGTGGCACGGGTCAGCGCGACGTACAGGTCCGACGCGCCGCGCGGGGACTCGGCGAGGATTCCATCCGGGTCGACCACGACCACGGAGTCGAACTCCAGGCCCTTCGCGTCGGTCACGCCGAGGACCACGATCTGGGCCTCTTCCAGGTCGTTGCCCAGTGACGCGCCCGGTACCGCCTCCACGATCGCCGGGCCCACCGACGGCAGCAGCGCGGCCGGCACGATCACCGCCACCTTGCCGTCGCCGACCGCGGTGACCTCGCTGGAGATCAGCGCGGGCACCTCGGCGGTGAACGACGACACCGCGGAAACCCAAGGCGGCACACCGGTTTCCCGCACGGACGTCGGCGGCACCAGTGCGGGGTCCACCGAAGCGAGGACGTCCGCGGCCACCTCCATGATCTCGGCGGGGGTGCGGTAGTTGACCGACAGCTCGGTGAGGCGCCAGCGGTTCTGCACGTAGGGGGACAGGACGGTTCCCCACGACGTGGCGCCGCCGATGTCGCCGGTCTGCGCGATGTCGCCCACGACCGTCATGGACTTGCTGGGGCAGCGGCGCATCAGCGTGCGCCACGCCATTGCCGACAGTTCCTGGGCCTCGTCCACGATGATGTGGCCGAAGGTCCAGGTGCGGTCGGCGGCGGCACGTTCCGCGGCCGTCTCGTAGCGGTCCACGCCGTGCCGTTCGGCCAGGCGGTAGGCGTCCATCAGGTCGGTGGCCATCAGGATGTCCGGGTCCGCGTCGTCCTCCAGGTCGAGGATGTCGAGGACGCCCTGGGCGTACTCGATGGCCTGGCGGCGCTGGCGTTCGGCGCGGGCCTTGGCCTCCGTGTCGTCCTCGCCGAGCAGTTCGGCGGCCTCGTCCAGCAACGGCACGTCGGCCGGCGTCCAGTCGTCGCCGACGCGCTGCAACAGGTCGCGTTCCTCGCGAGTGAACTTCGACATCGCGCGGCTGCGGCGCTTCGGGTTCGAGTACAGCTCCGAGAGCAGCGAGAACGGCGTCAGCACCGGCCACAGCGACGAGATCGCGGCCTGCACCTCCTGCGATTCGCGGATCTCGCGGCGGATGTCGTCCATGTCGGCCTTGTCGAGCAGATGCCCGCCCAGGCGGTTGGCGACCATGCCGGCCAGCGTCGAGATGATCTCGCGGGCGAACGTGCGGCGGGCCTCGTTGTGCGGGCGGCGTGTCCGGCGCGCCCTGCCGCGCGCCTCGGCGATCGCCCGCCGGTCCAGGCGCAGCACGTCGTTGTCGAAGCGGACCTCGACGGACGACGGTGCCTCCTGGCGGTCCCGCACGGCCGCGGAGATGACGTCCGCCATCTCGATCCGGCCCTTCACGGCCGCCGCCGCGGCGGACTCGCGGCCCGTCGCGGTGAGGTTCGGGTAGAGCTCGCCCACGGTGGACAGCAGCACGCCGGTCTCACCCAGTGACGGCAGGACCTGACTGATGTACCGCAGGAACGTCGTGTTCGGGCCGACCACGAGGACACCGCGTTTTGCCAGCTGTCGACGGTGTGTGTACAGCAGGTATGCGGCTCGGTGCAGGGCCACCGCGGTCTTGCCGGTGCCCGGACCGCCCTGCACGACGACGACGCCGTTGAGCTCGGACCGGATGATCGTGTCCTGCTCGGCCTGGATGGTCGCGACGATGTCGCTCATCTGGCCGGTGCGCGACTCGTTCAGCGCGGCGAGCAGCGTCGCCTCGCCGGTCAGCGACTCGCTGCGGGTCACGTCGACCGAGTTGATGTCGAGCACCTCGTCGTCGAGGCCGGTCACCTTGCGCGAGCGCGTTCGCAGGTGCCTGCGCCGCCGCACGCCGTCGGGCGAGGCCGCGGTCGCGAGGTAGAACGGCCTGGCGGCAGGCGCCCGCCAGTCCATCAGCAGGGGCTCGTATTCCTTGTCCTCGTCGAAGAGACCGATTCGGCCGATGTAGAAGCGGTCACCGTTGTGAAAATCGAGCCGGCCGAACGCCAGCCCGTTCTCCACCGCGCTGTACTGAGCCAATTGATCTGTGTACATCGCGACGGAGGTGTCTCGCTCGGACCGCATCTGGTGCGTGCCGCCAGTTTGTCGCAACGATTGTGCGAGTCGTTTCGACGTCTGTTCGCGGAGGTCGTCGAGCCGGCCGTACAACATGGCCACGTATTCCTGCTCCGGCTCCATTTCGGCGAGCCGGAGGTCATCGGAGGGGCTTGACAACGTGCCTCATTTCTCGATACTATGCGGCGTCAGGTTTTATCCTGATTCGCATCTGCAGTTCAATACTGTGGTTCATTTAGCACTGCCTGCCGCACTCCCGTCCGTGTGAGCGCAGACTGTCTAATCTACACGCATATCAGCGTGATGCAGGTACGCCTTCCGCAGCAGTGTGGTGAGTTCAACGCGCTCCTGCGACGTCAACGGCGCCAGCAACTCCTCTTCATGGGCCCGAGCCGCGTCCAGACGCTCGCGCAAGGCCTGTCTACCTGCGTCGGTGATCGACACGGTGAACCGCCGCCGGTCCCGTTCGTCCCGTTTGCGCAGGGCGAACCCTTGCTGTTCGAGATCGTCGAGCACGGACACGAGGTCGCTGGGATCCATCCGCACGCGATCGCTGATCCGCTTCTGCGCCACCGCCTCCTGCTCGGCCAGGAACGCCAGGACCGTCACGTGAGGCCCGCGCAGGGCGTTGCGCGCGAGGCGGCGGGCCTCCCTGACCAGCTGGAGCATCAGGTAGCTGGGCAGATGCAGAAGCTGATCAATGCTCATGTAGTCAGCATAGAAAAGATCTGTCCCCCGATCGTGGATAGCGCTGCGTGACGAACCCCCTCGGACGAGGGCCGTGCGGGTGAGCGTTGGGGTGACGTTTCTCCGCAAACCACCTGGAAACGGCAAGGTGGGGGTATGACGCGTGCGGAGATCGTCCGGCTCGCCCGTTGCGTGGTGCGCCGGCCCAGGTGGCAACTCGTCGTCGCGGTCCTGCTCTCCGCCTGGACACTCGCCTGGGTGCTCGGCCAGCTCGCCCACACACCCCTGACACCGCTCGGAGTGCTCGCCTGGACCGGCATTCCCCTCGATTCGGCATCCCTATGGGCGCGAGAACGAGTGGACGTGCTCGCCTGGCTCGCCACGCTCGGCGGTCTGAGCTGGGCCGCCACCACCGAACAAGGTCAGCTACCGGCGCTCGCGGGCTGGTTCGCGGTGCTCGTCGCGGGAGAGGCGGCGGGATACCAGCACGCGGTCCAACGCGCGATGCTCAGCATGGTCGCGTTCCTCGTCGTCCTGGCGGCCGTCTCGCTCACGGGCCGCCGCGCGTTCGTCGTGGACCGCGTCGCCGTCATGCCGAAGGACGTGGTGCGAGCCGGCATCACGGCCGCCGTGCTGACCGCCGTGGTGCCGCTGATCGCGCCTGGTCTGGCCCTCACCCGTCTTGTTAGGCCCTACGTGACGAAACCTCCGAGGCCGCTGCGGCGGGTTGAGGCGCCCCTGCTGAGGGAAACCGGATGAGGTGAGCGACTACCTGCCACCCCCGGCGCCACCGCGCAGTGCGCTGACCCTGCGGTTGTGGCTGGCCGGGTTCGGCCTGGTCTTCAACTCGGTCGCCGGCTGGCTGGCCCTCAGAGCTGACCTCGCCTGGCTCGGGATCGTGCTTTTACTACTCGCCGTCGTCTGTCTTGTCGACTTCGGTTGGGTAGTTCATCGCAAACGCCGTGGCGATACCGGCTGAAACCTGTCAGGAACCTGTGCTTGGGCATATCGGCCCGTATGGATAAAGATGCTCATGTGCATGAAGACGCGGCAAAAGGCAGGTTAGCCAGGGTGATGCGCCGGCAGCCGGTACAACAGCGCGGCGCGGCTACTGTCTCCGCGATCCTGGACGCTTGTGCGAGCCTGCTGAACGAATACGACTACGACGACATCACCACCGCGCGCATCGTCGATGTGGCCGGAGTGCCCATTGGTTCCTTCTATCAGTACTTCCCGGACAAAAGGTCCGTGGTGCACGCTCTGGCACTTCGCGGGATGGAGACCTATCTCAGCGAGGTCGAGGAGCTGTTCGCCAGCGATCTGATCGCGGACACGTGGCGTGAGGCCATGACGCAGATCGTCAGCGTCTACATGAGGATGCTGACCGAGCTGCCGGGCTTCGGGCGGGTGCGGTTCAGCGACATGCTGGACAGCCACCGGCTCGACTCCAGCGTCGACCAGTACGAACTCATGGCCGAACGGCTGGCGGAGATGTTCGTCAACAGGTTCGGCGCGCACGGCGACGCCCCGGTGATGCTGACCTTCCGGATCGCCGTGCAGACCGCGGACGCGTTGTTCAAGCTCGCCGAACGCGTCGACGAGGACGACCGCGCGTACGTGGTCGGCACGGCGAACGAACTGCTCACGGGAATGCTGGGGTCTGTGCTCGAAGCACCCCAGCAGCCAACTCCGACTCAGAGTCCGTAGGCCTCGAGCATCCGCAGCCAGACCTCGCTGATCGTCGGGTACGAGGGCACCGCGTGCCACAACCGGTCCACGGTGACCTCTCCGACGATCGCGACGGTCGCCGAGTGCAGCAGCTCGGCCACGTCCTGGCCGACGAACGTGACGCCGACCAGCGTCCGCGTGCGCTCGTCCACGACCATCCGCGTCCTGCCCTTGTACCCGTCCGCGTGCAGCGACGAGCCGGCGACCGCGATGTCGAGGTCGACCACCTTGATCTCCCGGCCCTGGGCCCGCGCCTCCTCGGCGGTGTGCCCGACGAACGCCACCTCGGGGTCGGTGAACACGACCTGCGGCACCGCCACGTGGTCCGCCCACGCCTGACCGGCCGACCACTGCTTGGGTTCGAACCCGCGCGCCCGCTCCAGGATCGCCGTGCCGGCCGCCCGCGCCTGGTACTTGCCCTGATGCGTCAGCAGCGCACGTCCGGTGACGTCACCGGCCGCGTACAGCCATCGTCCGTCCACACCGGACACCAGGCAGCTGTCGTCGATGGTCAGCGGCTTGCCGTCCTTGGTCGCCGGCACCCGCCCGGTCGCGACGAGGATCTCCGAGCCCTTGACGACCCGGCCGTCCTGCAACGTCAACGTACCCGGCGCGACAGCCGACGCACGCGCGTTGAGCAGCACCTCGACGCCGTCCTCCTGCAGGCCCTCGACGACCAGCGGCCCGACGAAGTCCTCCAGCCGCGGCAACGGCCGGTCACCGGACACCACCAGCGTCACCTTCGACCCGAGCCGCGCCCACGCCTGCGCCATCTCGACACCGACCACACCGCCGCCGAGCACGACCAGCGAGTCCGGCACCTCACGCGCTGACGTCGCCTCGCGGGACGTCCACACGGGAGTGTCGGCGATCCCGTCCAGCGGTGGCATCTTCGGCACGCTGCCGGTGCACACCACGACAGCCTGACGCGCGCGGTGGACCTCACCGCCAACGGTGACCTCGCGCTCGCCGGTCACCTCGCCGTCGCCGCGGATGACGTGGATGTTCTCCGACTCGGCCCACTTCACCTGGCCGGAGTCGTCCCAGTTGGAGGTGAAGCCGGTGCGCCGCGCGAGCACTTCCTCCGGGTCGAGCGAGCCCGCGTTCACGCCCTGCACGCGCCGGGCGGCCGCGAGCGCGTGACCGGGCCGGAGCAGTGCCTTCGACGGCATGCACGCCCAGTACGAGCACTCGCCGCCGACCAGCTCCTTCTCGATCATGGCGGTGGACAGGCCACCCGCGGCCGTCCGCCAGGCCACGTTCTCACCAACAGGGCCACCACCGATGACGATGACGTCGAAGTCCATGCGGCCCACATTAGGCCTCGATCAAGAAAGCCACACGAGGCAGAAGGGATGCCCGACCGGGTCCGCGTAGACCCGGAACGTGTCGTCGTTGTCCTTCTGCAGCAACCGGGCGCCGATCTCCAGCGCCTTCGGTTCGGCTTCCTCGATGTCATCGACCAGCACGTCGAGGTGGAACTGCTGCGAGCCGTGCGGATCGGGGAACGTGGGTGGCTGGTACTCGGGAGCCAGCTGGAACGCGATGCGGGTGCCACCGGCGACGATCACCACCCAGGTGTCGTCACCGCCGGCGAGGCGTTCGGCGCCGAGCAGTTTCTCGTAGAACGACGCCAGCTCGGAGGGGTTCGGGCAGTCGAGTACGACAGAGCGAAGTTGTCCGACCATGCCCTCCACCTTCTACCGGGTGGCGGGCAGCCGCAACGCCTGTTTGGCGATCGGGTCGAGCGTCTGGTCGCCCGCGCCGCCGGACCAGATCACGAACGCCAGCTGCACGTGGCTGCCCTTGACGCTGCTCGCGAACGCCGCGTTCTGCAGCGGTTTGCCGTCCGGTCCGTGCACGCCACCGGAACCCGGCAGGGCGACGATCGAGTGCAACGCCTTCGCGCTCGGCGAGTCGAGCAGGTCGAGGTCCGCCACCAGCACGGTCGCCGGCTTGTTCTGCACCGTCGTCTCGTAGGTGGCGCGCAGCATCTCGCCGCACTCGTTCGCGATCAGCCACGCCTTGACGTCACCGAACGCCTGCGCCTGGCAGTCCTTGTCCTTCTTGGCTTCCTTCGGCACGAACGCCGTGCCGTCCACGACCACCGTCGTCGGCTGCGGCACGGTCGGCTCCGGCGTCGACCCGTTCGCGTTGTCGTCCCCGCCGGACAACAGGACCATCAGCCACACCAGCAGGACCAGCGCGATGACGCCGACGGCTCCGAGGAACGCCAGCGTCTTGTGCTGCGAGAGGCCCTGCGTCAAGTTCTGCGGCAAGCGTTTGCGGTCCATCAGCGGCCCGGCCTGGACCTTGGGGATCAGCATCGTGTGCGCGGACGCGAGATCGGGGGAGACCGCGTCGCTGAAACCCTCGGAGAGGAGGGCTCGCGCGTCCGGCGGTGTGCCGGTGGTCTGCAGGATCGCGAGGAGCTTCACCGCGTGGTCGGCCGTGCACGGCACCGTCGACGTCGCGAGCTCGCGGGCCGCGGTGAGCAAAGTGGACGGTTTGGGGTGCAGCACCCGCACGCCGCGGTTGAGGTCGACGGTCGGTTGCACGACCTGGCTCACGAACGGGCCGACCGCCACGACGGTGCTGACCGGCAACGGCTCGGCGCGCATTGCCTGGATCCGCTGCGCCACCGCGGTCGCCGCCGCCACGGCCTCGGTCGCGGGGTTCGGCGCGCCGTCCTGACTGACCAGCGGCCAGCCGTCGATCTTCCACTGACCCCCGAGCGGCGCTTCCAGCTTCACCGCGGGGTCGGGGAGGTCGACGCCGACGATCACCAGGACACCCTTGGGCAGCACGACGATCGCGTCGAGCGGCATGGGGCAGTCCGGTGGCTGCACGCCGATCAACGCGACACCACCCAGAGCTTGGGTACCCGCGCCGCACGCCGTGAGGGCAGCACGGACGTCCGCCCCAATGGCCGAAGGCTCAGCGCCCAGACGGATCAGCCGCACGAGTCCCTACCTTTCCGCACGGGGGGACACGGTAGCGGTCCGGGGTCACGCCACCGCAGTCAGTCGAGACGTTGCGTGACACCCGTCACCGATAAGTGGATCACTCGTTAGATGGATTGCCTGCCTATGTTCACGGAGGGTCCATGTACAAACGAGCCGCCCTGTTCGCCGTACTGCTCGTGGCCGCCTCATCCCCTGTCGCGACGGCCGCGCCGGTTTCCACGGTCTACGTCCACGGAACCGACATCGCCGCCGCCGAGCAGGCGGTCGCCGCCGCCGGCCTGCAGAAGCTGACCAGTTTCCGCAAGATCGGCGTGGTCGCCGCTCGAGGTGACTCGACGCGGATCTCCTCCGCCCGCGCCAAGGCGGGAGTGACGCACGTCGAGGTCCAGAAGCCGATCAAGTTCCTCGGTTCCACCTCGCACACCGCCACCCGTGGCCTGGACGCCCGCAACAGCCTCGGGCTCACCGGCGCGGGCGTGTCGGTCGCGGTGATCGACTCCGGTGTCGACCCGACGCACCCGTCGTTCGGGGGCCGGATCGTCCGCAACCTCAAGAGCCTGTGCCTCGACGGATCGACGGAGTCCAACTGCATCGTGCCGGTGCCGAACTCCCTCGACACCGACACCACGTCGTTGGGTGGCCACGGCACGCACGTCACCGGCATCGCGATCGGCGGCGACGTGCAGATCACCGGCGGCCCGGTGATCCACGGCGCGGCGCCGGGCGCCAAGGGCGTCGTGATCTCGACCGGTGCGGCGATCCTCATCCTCGGCGCGGACGCCGCGTTGAACTGGGTGCTGGAGAACCACAACGCTCCGTGCGGGGCCGGTGTCCCCGCCTCGACGTGCCCGCCGATCAAGGTGATCAACAACTCCTACGGGCCATCTGGCGGCGGTGCGTTCGACCCCGAGTCGGTGACGGTCAAGCTGCAGCGCCAGCTCGTGGCCGAGGGCGTCGTCGTGGTGTGGGCGAACGGCAATGACGGCGGCGACGGTTCGGCGAACCTGTCCAACCCGCCCGGCACGGACCCGACGCCTGGCGTGATCTCGGTGGCCTCCTACAACGACCAGGAGACTGGCACCCGCGACGGCGCGGTGTCGGACTTCTCGTCGCGCGGTCTCGCCACGAACTCCGCGACGTGGCCGGACATCTCGGCGCCCGGCGAGAACATCACCTCGTCCTGCCGGCTCTACCTGCCGATCTGCGCGACCGGCCTGAAGCCGCAGAACGGGCCGGGACTGCTCGACCTGGGCACGTTCAACACGATCAGCGGCACGTCGATGGCGGCACCGCACATCGCCGGCATCGTCGCACAGCTGTTCCAGGCCAAGCCTTCCGCGACGCCCGCCGACATCGAGCGCGCGCTCAAGTCGACGGCCCACAAGTACGGCACCGGTTACCAGCCGGTCGGGCCCTTCACCTCGTCGTTCGACAAGGGAACGGGTCTGGTGGACGTGGTCGCGGCGGTAAACGTCCTGTAGATCACGATCACGCATCGCTCGGCCGGGGAGATCGGGACTTAAGACCTGTATCTGCCCCGGTCGGGTGATGATCGAGCTGGTTCTTATGGCGGACATGCCTCAAGTCGAGGCAGAATGCAGCGAGCGGGATTTCACGGTGATCACCTCACTCGGCAAAGGCGTAGGGGAAGACGTCCCTCGTCGAGTAGCGGAGGTCAGCAGTGAGCACCCGTGGCAGCACCAGTGGCGTGGTCTACGTCCACTCGTCGCCGTCTGCGGTCTGTCCGCACGTCGAGTGGGCGATCTCGGGCACCCTCGGTGAACGAGTGGACCTCAGATGGGCAGCGCAACCCGCCGCACCAGGCCAGTTGCGCGCTGAATGCGCATGGACCGGAGACGCCGGCACCGGCGCCAAACTAGTGGCTGCGCTGCGCGCGTGGCCAATGCTTCGCTTCGAGGTGACCGAGGAACCGTCACCTGGCCAGGACGGCGAGCGCTTCTGCTTCGCTCCTGTGCTGGGGCTCTGGCACGCCCGCACATCGGCGAACGGTGACATCGTGGTCAACGAGGACCAGTTGCGTGCTCTCGCGGTGAGAGCCCGCGGTGGCGAATCGTTCGCGCACGGTGTGGACGAGCTGCTCGGTGCCGCGTGGGACGACGCGCTGGAACCGTTCCGCCGTGCGGGAGACGGCGCTCCGGTGACCTGGTTGCACCGTGTCGGATAAGTCCTGAGTGGACCCCGCTACCGTTTGGGCAGCGGGGTTTCCTCGTGGTGCGTGGGGTCCCAGGCCAGCATGAGCTGTCCGTAGAGCTTGGACGTCTTCAGCAGGTTCTCGTGGGTGCCGAGCAGCGGCTTGCCACCGTCCATGACCAGCACGCGGTTCGCCCTGAGCGCCGAGCTCAACCGGTGGGCGATCACCACGAGAACTCCCTCCCGCTGCGCGAAAGCCCGTTCGACGCGGGCCTCGGCGGCGGGATCCAGATGTGAGGTCGCCTCGTCGAGGATCACCACGCTCGCGGACGTGACGTAGACCCGTGCGAGCGCCAGGAGTTGGGCCTCACCAGCGGAAAGTCCCTCGCCGGCGTGACCGAGCGCGGCGTCCAGGCCGCCGAGCCGGTCCAGAAGTGGTTTGGCACCAACCTTTTTCACCGCTTCGACGAGATCCTCGTCGGTCGCCCACGGTGCGAGCAGGGTGAGATTTTCCCGCACGGTGCCGGTGAAGAGGTACGTCTCCTGTGGAATCAGCGCGATCGCGTGGTGCCGGATGGTGGGAACCACCAGGTCGACGGGGGCGCCGCCGAACAGGACGCTGCCGAAGTCGGGCGGCATCAGGCCGGTGAGCAGACTGGCCATTGTGGACTTGCCGATGCCGGACGGCCCGACCACGGCCAGGTGGTCGCCGGGCCTCAGGTCGAGTGACAGGCCGCGCACCACCGGTTCCGCGTCCGGGCTCCAGCTGAACGTGACGTCACGCAGCACGAACTCGCCGTTGGACGGGACTTCCTCGCCTGTCTCCTTGCGTGCCTGCGGTGCGGCTTCCTGAAGTCGTTTGAGTGCGACCATCAGCCGCATCACGACCGTGCTGGTGGTGCGGGAGAGGCCGTGCAACGCGGGGTTCACGCTGTTGGTCAGGTAGACGACCGCGGCCAGCACCGCACCGGTGGTGAGCTGGCCGGACGCGACCAGCGGGGGAGCGAACGCCACCAGCAGCACGATCGGGGTGAAGCCGCCGATCGCGATCACCGTGGCGCGCAACGAGTTCGCCCACGCGACCGTGATCGTGGCCCTGGCCTGCTGGTTGATCTGCGTGGAGATGTCCCGGTAGGCCTCGTTCGCCGCGTCGCAGGCGGCGACGTCGCGCAGTCCGGTGAGCACCGCGCCGGACGCCTCGGCGGTGCGTTCGTCGGCCATCACGGCGTCTCGCTGGCGCTTGGCCAGCGACGGGAGCATGAGTCCGAAGAGCACCAGCGCGGCCACGATCGGCAGCACGACCAGCCAGATCAGTGCGGCCGCGGTGGTGGCGAGGCCGATGAGCGCGGCGATCGTGGTGACCAGAAGGGCACGGGCCTGGACGAGCACGCCCGCGGTCGCGTCGCGGACCACCTCGACGTGCCGAGTGATCATGGCGACCGCGCTGGCGTCCGGTGTGCGGCGATGCGTCGGGTTGTTCAGCACGCCCCTGACGACCTGCGTGACCAGAGCGTCGCGCATGGGTTCGATGACGTCGCCGAGCCGGGCGAACACCTGGCGCTGACCGAGCGCTCCCACCACCGCGAGCGCGGCGAACGCGAGCAGCCAGAGCACGCCGGCCAGCGGGTTTCCCGCGGCGAAGCCCTTGTCGACAGCGGTGCCGACGAGCTTGCCGCCGAAGAACGCCGGAACGCCTTCGAGCATCGACCAGGCGAGCAGGATCAGGACGCCGCGGCGATGCCCGGCCAGTGTGGAGAGGTAGAAACGCATTTACTCGCCCCCGGTGAACACGGCTCGGTAGTCCTCGTCGTCCCACAGCTCCTGATGGGTGCCGGTACCGCGCACCCGGCCGTTCTCCAGCCACACCACGAGGTCCGCCCGTGCCGCCGTCGCCGCGCGGTGCGTCACGACCACCCGCGTCCTGCCTGGTAGCGCCGTGGTGAGGGCTTTGTCCACTTTGGCCTCGGTCACGGTGTCCAAGCTGGCGGTGGCGTCGTCGAGCACGAGGATGCCGGGATCCCGCACGATCGCGCGGGCCAGTCCGATCCGCTGGGCCTCACCGCCGGACAGCGGAACGTCGGCCACCGGGGTTTCGTAGCCTTGGGGCAGACGGATCAACACGTCGTGCACCTGAGCGGCGACCGCCGCGTCACGGACCTGGATCTCGTCCGCGTCCGTTCCATAGCCGATGGAACGGCCGATCGTCGTGCCGAGCAGTGCCGGACGTTCGAAGGCGTACCCGACGTGGCCGTCTCTCGCGATCTCCCCGGCGTCCACAAGGGACAGTCCGCCGAGCACCGCGGCCAGCGTCGACTTGCCCGCGCCGGAGCTGCCGACGACCGCGGCGAACGCGCCTTCCGGGATCGTGAGGCTCACGTCGTGCAGCGCACCCTCGACGCTGACGTGGCGCAGTTCGATTCCGGAGCCGCGAACGACTTTCGGTCGCGCGGGTGCCGTGGTGTCGAGCACCTCGGCGATGCGAGTCGCGGAGGCACGGGTGCGTTCCAGGGCGGTGAGCTGCGGGATCTGCCCGACGATGCCCATGCCGAGCGCGGTGTAGCCGAGTGCGGCGAGCACGTCGCCGGGGGTCAGCCTGCCTTCGAGAATGCCGAAACCGGCGGCGACGAGCACGGCCAGTTCCACGGCCGGCAGCAGGAGTCCCGCGCGCCACATCATCTTCGCCTGGGTGCGCCACATGCCGCCGCCCGCCGAGGCGAGGCGGGGAAGAGGCTGCAACACGCGTCCGGACTCGCGGTCGGCGATGCCCGCCGCGACGATCGTGTGCCTCCCGGCCACCGCGTCGAGCAGGCGGGCCGAAATCTCGCCGGACACCTCCTGGTAGGCCAGCACGTCGTCGGCGGTGAGCTGCATGTGCGAGCGGACGAGGAGCATCGCCAACGGCACGCTCACCGCGAACACCGCCGCGAGCCGCCAGTCCAGCAACGCCAGCGCGACGACGGATCCGACCGACGACACCACCGCGATGATCAGGGACATCAGCGTGACCACGACACCGCCCGCGTTGCCGCAGTCACCGGTCAACCGGCTCACCGCGTCGCCGGCGGCGAACCGGGGTGGGTGACCGAGTGCGAGCAGCCGGCGGGAGAGTCGTTCGCGCAGCCAGGCGGTGGCGCGGGCGGTGATGCTCGCGGCGAGCACGATGCCGATCGCGTCACCGATGATCTCGGTGGCCGCGAGCAGGAGCAGCCACAGAACGGTGACCAGCACGAACGTTCCGCTCAGCGCCATGTCCACGGCGTTGGCCAGCGCGGCGGGAAGCAACAGGCCGCCGGTCGTCGCCACGGCGGCGTTGAGGAGCAACAGCCACGGGCGGAAGTCACGCCTGACCGTGGAGAACAGCAGGGCGTCACCGGGTTTGGCCATCGGCTGTTCCTCCGGAGGTCATCAGGGCGCATCATGAGCGAGGGCCCGACAGCTGGCCGGCTGCCGGGCCCTGCAGTTGGCGGGTGAGCGGCATACTTCGCCTATGCCGCTCACTCACCGCGGTACTTCAGTTGAGGCGTGTGTCAGCAGGCCAGCAGGCTGACGGTGCTGTGCGAGCAGGGGAGCAGCAGGGACGCGTTGGACGCGGTCGTGGAGCCGCCGCCACCGCCGCCGCCACCCGACGCCATCGCGTTGCTCGGCGCCTCGGGGGTCTCGAGGTCCTGCATGTCGAGGATGAAGCCCATGACTGTCTCCTAATTTCGAGGGATCGATCTGTACTGCTACCGGTCGCTGAGGACCGGCGTTCGTGAGCCCAGGAAGGGCAGTGGTGCGCGGCCGTCCACTGTGGACGCGATGGCGAGCAGAACGCCCGCGCCGCCGGTGTTGAGGTCCATGGAAAGCCGTCGCAGCTGGACGCCGGGGAACGCGATCCCGTCACCGAGGCGCACGGCGTGCCAGCCGAGTGCGCGCAGGTGCCGCTGGACCGAGCGTTCGAGCTGGTCGTCCGGCCGGTGCCGGGTGGCGTGCGCGAGCGTGGCCATCAGTCCGGCCCTGCCCAGCGTGAACGCCGGTTGGATGACGAACTCGCCGGTGCAGCCGCTGAGCAGGTCGGGCAGCTTCTCGACGCACGGGCGGTCCGGCGCGACGGCGGCGAACTCGGTGAGCGCCAACGCGATGCCCGCGCCGCCGATGCCGACGTACGGCAGGCTCCGGAAGGTGCCGTCCCGCACCTGCAGCGAACCGTCCAGCGCGATCATCGTCTCGGCCAGGTCGCGTTCGAGCGCCTGCTCCGACAGCCTGAGCCAGCGCCGTTCGCCGGTGTGCTCGAACATCCGCAGGAAGAACAGCGCGGGACCGGACCAGCCGTGCAGCAGGCCCGCCTTCGCCTTGTCGCCTGGTCCCGGCGCGCCGGCCAGTTGCTCGGCCAGCCGTTCGGCCAGTTCCTCCGCCTGTGCGACGAAGCCGTCGTCGTGGCGGGTGTCCGCGAAGTGCAGCAGGTTGAGGCCGATGCCGGACAGTCCGGCGCTGAGCCCGTGGTCCTGTGTGGAGGGAACGAGCGCGGCGTAGCTCTCGACGAGTTCGGTGGCGATGTCGTGGTGGCCGAAGTTCTCCAGCACGTGCGCGATGCCGTGTGCGCCGACGAAGAAGCCGGGCTGCTTGGGCGGGTCCTTCCGCACCGCCTTGATCAGCCAGTCCTCGTGCTCGGGATAGCGGCCTTCACCGCTGGCGTCGAGCGCGTGCAGCACACCCGCCGCGCCGTAAGCGAAGCACGTGCCGCCGACCTCGAACTGCTCGATGTCGCCGGGGAACAGCCGGTCCGTCCGTTGTGGGGTCGCGCTGTGCAGGATCGCCGTGGCGATCTCCTTGCGCACCACCGTCCAGTCCGGGTTCTCCTCGTCGAACTCGGTGAACGCGGGGTCGGACGGCGGATCGACGCGCGGCGTGAGCACATCGATGATCGACTGGCCGTACTCGTCGGTGAGCCCGAAGCGTTCCTCGACGACCCGCACGTGCTGGGGAAGCTTCGCGGGTGCGAGCTCCAGCACCGTGTTGAGCGGCAGGAAGATCCACAGCTTGAGCGCGGCGAGCGGGTGCTCGTCGATCTCGAAACCCTCGCGGTCGGCCGGCGCCTGGAACCCCGGCGCACCGAGAGTGGGCCGGTGCACGTCCTCGATCGTGGACGACAGCTCGAAGTCGATCAGCGACACCTCGTCGTCATCGTCGACCAGGATGTTGAGCGTGTGCAGGTCGCCGAACACGACCCCGCGCTCGTGCACCCGTGCCATCAGGTCGTCGACCTTGCCGATGAGGGTGAGCGCGCGCTCCTTGTACTCGGCGAGCTTCTCGTCGGTGGCTTCCTTGTGCGTCAAGGGGTAGTTGTGGCCCAGCCACTGCCCGAGCGACCGTCCCGGCATGAACTCCATCGCGACGAAGAGGTGCTCCCACTCGGTGAAGCGGTCGTACACCTCCGGTACGCCCTGGACGCCGCTCAGCCTGGTGAGGATCTGGTGCTCGAGCTCCAGCCGGGTCACGGCGTCGCGTCCCTCGCGGTCGAGCCCGGCATGCGGCCGGGCCTCCTTGAGCACGACCTCCTTGCCGTCGCTCTTGCGCGTCGCCAGGTAGACGCCGCCGCCGTTGGAGAAGTGCAGTGAACGCTTGATCTGGTAAGGGAAAGCCTCGGGGTCGCCGGCGTTGCGCTCGGCGAGGTGCGGCGCCAGGAACTCCGGCAGCTCGATCCACTCGGGCACGCTGAAGACAGGCTTGCGGGTGTCCGCGACCAGCTTGCCGTCCGGTCCCTCGATCGCGAGCACCTGCTGGCCGTCGATCTCGACCCACTGCTCGGAGAACCCGCCGAAGCGCACGTAGAGCGGCCCCTTGCCGTACCTCAGATCGCTGAGGATGTAGGCGCCGTGCTGGCCGGCGAGCAGCGCGCCGAGCTCGGTGAGGATCTGCTGGAGCTGCTCCGTGCCCGTGGGGTAGATCGTGATCAGCTTGCCGCTGCCCTCGCGAGGTGCGTACTTCGAGTTGCGGGCCAGCACGATCGAGATCGTCTGCAGGTACTTGAACGGAATTCGCCGCTCGACGCAGTAGTCGAAAGTCGCCTGGAGAACCTTGGTCGCGTTGTCGAGACCAGCGGAGACGTGGATCTTCCAGCCCTGCTTGGGCAGCTCCACTCCCTGCGGGTGCTGGTACCGCCACACGTTGCGGTCGATCTGCACCCAGTCGACCGGCAGTTCGGGCAGCTCACGCGAAAAGTCGTCCCCGGGGAGGGTGCTTTCGGTGCTGCTCTGCAGATCGTAGAACCGCCGATCCGCGAAGCAGAACGCCTCGTATCTGAGGTCCACCGAATTCCCTCCTCATCAGTTTTGCGATTTCCTTGACGCCGAGTATTTCCGCACAATTCGACGCCTATGGCCAATCCGCCATTCGAGGCATATGGGTCCCCCGTTCGTGTCCGAATGATGGGCAGTTACCGGCCCGTATGTCACTCCTCGTGATGAGGTTTGGATCCATCTCACCCGGCTGCGAGGTTTGTTGATTGGCGGGTCAGTGCACTCGGCCTGGGCTTTTGCTAAACGGACCTGTATCGTTCCGCCTATGGATGGCGTGATGAGCTGCGGTATTCCAGGCGGATCTCGACGTATAGTTAGGCGTTGGCAACCGTCGTGCACGCACCGTGTTGTTGCTCTTTTTGGGTGAAGACCGAAGTGGCTTCAAATGCGCGTTTAGTACGGCCGTTCGGCGGTAATGGCTCACCCGAAGGAACTCATCCGGAGTATGGGATTGCGCTTCGGGAATTGTGTATCAGTCATTGTCTTGCTACATGCAACCCGCAAATTCGTCGCGAATGTAATCTTTCGGGTGAAGTTTATGTTTGGATGTAACGGAGATCGTTTTGTGAGCGGCCCTCTGCTGTCCGGGCGTGTCGTGCGGGGGCGTGCGGCTAGGCTGCGGGTGTGGGGAGTGTGGCTAGCCGCTGGCTCGTGCCGGCCGTGGTGGTGATCACCGGTGCCGCGGTGGCGGCCGGGATGGTGGGGCGGACGGTGTACTCACGTCCTGCCGAGGCGAAGGGGTCGCCGGTGGTGCCGTCTTCGTCGGTTGCCGGGCCGGTGCCAGGGGCCGCTGAGGTTCGGTTGAGTCCGGACTCGTTCACGCATCCGGATCGGACCGCGGTGCAGTCGGTGCTGCAGAAGTACTTCGACTCGATCAACTCGCGGGACTTCGCCGGGTGGCGGTCGGTGGTGTCTGCCCGGCGGGTGTCGGTCACCGAGGAGTCGGCTTGGATCGCCGCGTACGACTCGACCCGGGATGGCGGGATGGTGGTGCAGCGGGTCGAGTCCGATGTGGTGGGTCGGCGGTTGCGGGTGTTGATCTCGTTTGTGTCCACTCAGGATGTGGCCAAGGCGCCGGTTGCGTTGCCGGAGCGGTGTATTCGGTGGCGGGTTGTGTATGTGATGGTGTGGGAGGGCGGGGAGTTGAAGGTGGATGACGCGCCGGAGAACCGGAACCCTCAGATGGAGAAGTGTTGAGGCGTCGCCTTCGGCGTACGCGGCTTTGGGGGGCGCTGGCTTTGGGGGGCGCTGGCTTTGAGGGTGGTCACCTTTGAGGGTCGCGACCTTTGAGGGTGGTCACCTTGCGGGCGGCGAGTCCTGTTGAGTGCTTCCCCTGGGGGACTCCGTCCCCCAGACCCCCTGCCAATCTGATCAGGGGGTACCACGCCACTCGTGGGTTGATGGCACGCCAGTTGCGTTGGGCGGCTGCCGGTTGCGTAGGTGGTGCGGTCCGGGCGGGTCCCCGTCACAAGCCGCGCCAGAGCGAGCCACACCTGAGGAGGGGTGTCAAACGGACGAAAAGCGTGTCCGTTTGACACCCCTCCTCAGGTGCAGCAAGTGCTGAGGCACGACTCGTGACGGGGACCCGCCCGGAGCGCTGTTTCAAGCGAAGAGCGCCTCGGCTTCGCC
>NZ_JAXAVW010000030.1:0-139778 GCF_033949945.1 Lentzea miocenica | reverse complement strand
ACCCGAGTTCGCCGAGAAGCTCGTGGAGTTCGGCATCACCTCCATCTCGGTGAACGTCGACGCCGTTCCCGCGGCCAGGGCCGCGATCGGCTCAGCCGAACGCCGGCTGCTGCTGCGCCGCGCCCACTGAACGCGCACAGCGCCGCACGTGACAACAGGAGACCATCATGCCGGTTCGCGCAGCCATCAACGGATTCGGTCGCATCGGGCGGGACGTGCTGCGCGCCGCCATCGACCGCAACGACACGGCGATCGAGATCGTCGCCGTCAACGACATCACCACGCCGGAGACCCTGGCACACCTGCTCGCCTACGACTCGACCTACGGGCCGTGGCGCAGGCACGTCTCCACCGAGGGCAACACCATCACGGTGGACGACCACAGCATCCTGGTGACCAGCGAGGCCGACCCGAAAGGCCTCAACTGGGGGCTGCTCGGCGTCGACATCGTCATCGAGGCCACGGGCCGGTTCCGCACCAGGGAGACAGCCGGTGTCCACATCGAACGCGGCGCGCGGAAGGTCCTGATCACCGCGCCGGGCAAGGACGTCGACGCCACCATCGTGCTGGGAGTCAACGACGACGTCTACGAGCCGGGCTCCCACCACATCATCTCGAACGCGTCCTGCACCACCAACTGCGCCGCCCCGATGGCGGCCGTGCTCGACGAAGCGTTCGGCATCGTCGAAGGCTTGATGACCACGATCCACAGCTACACGGGCGACCAGGCGTTGCTGGACCGGCCGCACAAGGACCTGCGGCGGGCACGCTCCGCAGCCGTGAACATCATCCCGACGTCCACCGGAGCGGCCCGTGCCATCGGGCAGGTCATCCCGTCGCTCGAAGGAAAGCTCGACGGGCTGGCGGTGCGGGTGCCGGTCGAGGACGGCTCGCTCACCGACCTGACGGTCCGGCTCTCCGAACCGGCCACTGCGGGCCAGGTGAACCGAGCGTTCGCAGAGGCGGCGGCCCGGCACCTCAAGGGCATCTTGCGTTACACCACCGATCCCGTCGTGTCGCGGGACATCATCGGCGATCCCGCGTCATGCGTGTTCGACGCGTCGCTCACCAAGGCACAAGGTCACGTGGTGAAGGTGATGGGTTGGTACGACAACGAATGGGGCTACGCCAACCGCACGGTGGACCTCGCGGACCGCATCGCCCGCACCTTGCCGTGAGTCCGGTCGTGTGTGGTTTCCGTCGCTCGGGCAACGGAAACCGCTCACGACTTCTGCTCAGCGAGCGCGGCGGCCATGGACGCGCTCCAGTTCTCGATCGCGTCCCAGTCGCGGAAGTCGCCGAACCTGCCGCCCATGGCGCGGAACAGCAGCGCGCCGAACTTTCCGAACGTGGCCGCGGTGATCACGCCGGTGAACAGGCGGTGTTCCACCGGGGTGACGTCCTCGATCAGGTCCGCGAGGATGTCCGTCTCCTCCAGCATCGCCCACCTGCGGAACGGGCCGCGCAGCGCGTCGGGCAACCCGACGCTGAACAGCCACACCGGCTTGCCGCGCAGGCCGCCGCGGTTCTCGGTGAGGAAGTCGGCAGCCGCCGGCAACCAGGCCTGGTCGTGCACCGCGCTGCCGATCACAAACGCGTCGTAACCCGCCACGCCGGTGATCTCCTCGACCGAGCGCAGCACGACGTCGTGTCCGCGCGCCAGCAATGCGCCTGCGATCCACTCGGCGATGCCCGCCGTTGAGCCAGCGGCACTCGCGAAGGCCACCAGAACTCTCATCACTGCCTCCTCTGCCACCTCCAGGATCGCCTGTTCTGAAGAGCGACTTCAGTAGCCAGCGTCCCGGCTCAGGTGAGCAAAAGGTCCCTGTCCAAGCTGGATCGACAGGGCGAAAGTGTTGGTATGGCTGAAATTCTCGTCGCATACGCGACCAAGATGGGTGCCACCAAGGAGATCGCCGAGGCGATCGCGGCACGGATCCGCTCGGCCTCGCACGAAGCGACCGCGCTGGACGCCGCGGAAGTCAGCTCGGTCGAGCCGTACAAGGCGGTCGTGCTGGGCAGTGCGCTCTACGCCGCGCGGTGGCGTCCGGAGGCGGTGAGGTTCCTGCAGCGCAATGCCCCCGCACTCGCCAGGAAGCCGGTGTGGCTGTTCCACAGCGGTCCGCTCGGCGCCGACCTGTCCGCGCAGAAAGCGCCGCGCAAGGTGCGCGAGCTGGCCACCCGCATCGGCGCCGACCAGCCGACCACCTTCGGCGGAAGGCTCACCCCGCAGACCGCTGTCGGCTTCTTCGCCAAGAGGATGGCGCAAGGCAGCATGGCGGGCGACTACCGCGACTGGGACGCGATCGAGCTCTGGGCGAACCACATCGCCGAACAGCTCGTCGCCGCGCGCTGAGGCCACTCGTTTCCGAATCTGACCAGCGAAGCCAAACCAATTGGGAGGTAACGATGTCCGCAGTTCAAGTTCCCGTCAGGACCCGCGCGGACGCGGGCGCGATGTCGCTCGCGGTGCTGCGCATCGCGACCGGACTGTTGTTCCTGTGGGCGTTCTTCGACAAGGCTTTCGGCCTCGGCTACGCGACGCCGGAGAAGAACGCGTGGTTCTCCGGAGGGTCGCCCACCAAGGGCTTCCTCGGCAACGTGCACGTAGGCCCGTTCGAGTCGACGTTCCGTGCCTGGGCCGGTGCGTGGTGGGCCGACACACTGTTCATGCTGGGACTGCTCGCGATCGGCGTTGCGCTGGTGCTCGGAATCGGCCTGCGCATCGCGGCGATCGCCGGCGCGCTCATGATGCTGCTCATGTGGGCGGCGGAGTGGCCGCCGGCCCAGCACAACTCGCTCGGTGAGGCGACGAGGTCAACCAACCCGCTCATCGACTACCACATCGTCTACGCGCTGGTGCTGATCGTCGTCGCGGCCACCGCGAGCGGCGCCGTCTGGAGCCTGGCCCACTGGTGGTCCGGCCTGCCGCTCGTCCGGTCGAACCCCTGGCTGAAGTGACGACGACTCGAAATGGGGCGCCGCATCCGCGGCGCCCCATTTCCCTTTGCCTAGCCGGCGGTCTGGACGCGATCCATCTGTTCGGCGAGCCCTGGCCGGACCAGGAGCACGGGGCACGGGGCACGGCGCGTGCCGCACGAGTGCCTGGTTCGTCGAGCCGAGCACCATCCGCGTGCGGGAGAGCACACCAGGCCGCGGCGACCACAAGGACGCTGTTTTCCTCTCACCGCACAAGTTCGTCGGTGGCCCGCAGACCCCGGCGTGCTCGTGGTCCGCCGGGAGCTGGTCACCAACGCGGTGCCGACCGTGCCGGGCGGTGGCACGGTGGCTTTCGTCCGCCCGAACGGCCACCGCTACCTCGACGACCCGGTCGCCCGCGAGGAAGGCGGCACACCCGCCATCGTCGAGTCCATCAGGGCCGGTCTGGTGTTCGCGCTCAAGGACGCCGTGGGCACCCGGATCATCCAGTCCCGGGAAGAGAGCCTTTGGCGACACGCCCTCGCCAGGTGGGAGGAAGAACCCGGGATCGAGATCCTCGGCAACCACCGCGCCGCCAGGTTGTCGATCGTGTCGTTCCGCATCCGGTCCGGTGAGCGGTTCCTGCACCACGACTTCGTCGTCGCGGTGCTCAACGACCTCTTCGGTGTCCAGTCTCGCGGAGGGTGCTCGTGCGCCGGACCGTACGGACACCGTCTGCTCGCCATCGACACCGAGCACTCGAACGGCTACGACCACGAGGTCGCGGTCGGCTGCAGCGGCATCAAACCAGGCTGGGTGCGACTGAACTTCAACTACTTCATCACCGACGCTGTTCGCGACTACCTGGTCGAGGCCGTACGACTGATCGCCCGGTACGGCCACCGCCTGTTGCCCGACTACGTCTTCGACCCGCACACCGGACTGTGGACACACCGCTCCACAGCGGCCATCCCATTGGGGCTGCCGGATCTGCGCTCTGCCGCGACCACGGACTTTTCCGCCTTCCCATCCCACGCAGGCGAAGCGGTACTGGCCACACAACTGAACGACGCCCTGCACCTGCTCGCCGCTCGCGCAGATCTGATCGACGACGGACCCACCGGACTGCCAGAGGACTTCGAGGCGCTGCGCTGGTTCGTCCTGCCGCCGGTGTGCCTGCTCGATCAGGCCAGCGCCAGGAAGAGCTTCTCCAGCTGAGCCCGGTCGGCCACCGACTGCTCGGAGCCGTCGGAGATGCACTGCTCCAGGCCGCTGGCGATCAGCTTGAAACCGGCCCGGTCCAGCGCACGGGAAGCGGCCGCCAGCTGCGTGATCACGTCCTTGCAGTCACGCCCGGACTCGATCATCTGCACGAGTCCGCCAACCTGGCCCTGGACTCGTCGCAGCCGCTTGACCACGTCCGCGAGGACGTCTTCGTTGAGCTCCACCCGTTACCTCCTTCAGTACCCCCCAGGGTACCTGAGTGCAGGAGTTCCAACCGGTGCGTCACTCAGGGCCGCCACCCGCCGTGACCTTGCGACGCCTGCGAAGAACGAGCCATGCGCCGCCCGCACCGGTGGCGGCGAGCAGAGCCGCGACGATCCAGGCCGCCCCCGGCAGCTGCTGGGCGAGGACGAAGCCGCCCATCACGAGCACGAACCAGCCGAAACCTGTGCGCAGCAACGTCTCCGGGATCAGTCCGGTCAACCTGCCGCCGACCAGGCTGCCGATCACCGCGGCGACGGTGACCATCACGGCGAGCTTCCAGTCGATGTGGACGGTCGCCAGATAGCCCGCAAGCCCGGCGAAGGACTTCATCGCGATGACCACCAGGGACGTGCCCACGGCGATCGCCATGGGCAGTCCGCCCAGCAACGCCAGCGCGGGCACCACGAGGAAGCCGCCACCGGCGCCGACGAGGCCGGTGACCGCACCGACCGCGAGGCCTTCGGCGACCACCCGTCCGACCGGCAGTTCCCCGTGCGGCTTCACCGGGGCACCGTCGCGGCGACCGCGGATCATCGCCGCCGCGGTCGCGATCATCATCACCGCGAAGCCCACCAACAGCCAGGTGCCGGGGATCAGCTCCGCGAGCCGGCCACCGCCATACGCACCGGCCATGCCCGCCGCGCCGAACACCAGCCCAGTGCGCCAACGCACTCGTCCAGCCCGTGCGTGCGACATGGCACCCACAGCGCTGGTCACACCCACGACGAACAACGACATCGCGATCGCCTGCTTGGGTTCCTGCCCGGCGACGTAGACCAGGATCGGCACGGTCAGGATCGACCCGCCACCACCGAGCACACCCAGCGCGAGTCCCACGATCACCGCGGCGAGCAGCGTGAGCACCAGCATCCCGCTCACCCGCTCCGATCGCTCAGCGCGGCGACCACGGCCGTGAAGGTCGTGCGCGGGCCGCGGTTGTACGGCAGCTTGGCCAGCAACATGCCCATGACGCACGTGTTGGTCAGCGATGCGACCACCAAGCCAGCGCCGACCAGACCCGCGAGCCAGGTAACCGGCGGCACCAGCACACCCACGAGGACCGCAGTCAGCACGATCGCGCCGGCCACCAGCCGGACCTGACGTTCCAGGTCCCAGCGCGGTTCGCCGTGCCGCACCTCGCCGCCGGCCGCCTGCCACGCGACGATGCCGCCGCCGAGCAGCCGGAGGTTGGGCAGTCCG
This sequence comes from Lentzea miocenica, assembly GCF_033949945.1. NCBI lineage: Bacteria > Bacillati > Actinomycetota > Actinomycetes > Pseudonocardiales > Pseudonocardiaceae > Lentzea > Lentzea miocenica. Next base: position 134,171 of record NZ_JAXAVW010000030.1, on the reverse strand, counting down.
GCGGCCGCCAGTGCCTGCTCGGCCTCCACCGCCCGCCTGCCGGTCCGGCAGATCAGCACCACCTGCTCGTCCAGGTGCGCGCGCAGCTCGTCGCGGTGTTCCCGCAGCAGGTCCAACGGCACGTTGTAGGAACCGGGAATGTGCGCGGTCTCGAACTCGCCGGGCGTGCGCACGTCGATCAAGCGCGGACCGGCACCGGACTCCACCTGCCGCCGGAGCTGCGCGACATCGAGTTTGACCGGGGCGCTCACGCCGGGTCCTCCACCACGTCGAGGCCGGCATCGCGCACGGTGCCGAACCCGTCGTCCAGGTGTACGACCTGACGACCCGCCGCGGCCAGCACGCTCGCGGCGATGGAGGCCCGATAGCCGGACTGGCAGTGCACCCACACGACACCGCCGGGCACATCCGCCACTCGTTGCGGCAACTCGGGCAACGGGACGTGCACAGCACCGTCGAGGTGACCCTGCCGCCACTCACCGACCAGCCGAACGTCCAGCACCACGTCCGCCGGCGGCAGCCCGTGCGGCGGACGCCCGGCCCGTGCGGCGGCCAGATCCACGAACGTGGCCACGGCCAACTCACCCAAGCGGTCCTCCTTGTCAGCCCACTGTTCCGGTGTGCCGGTCGCGGCGGCCGCGGGACGGTCGATGCCGATCCGCGCCAACTCCCGCTGTGCCTGCGCCACCTGCTCCGCCGATTCACCGAGCAACGTGATCGGCGCACCCCACGGCGCCATCCAGCCCAGCCAGGTGGACATCGGCCCGTCCAGCCCGAAGCTCAGCGTGCCGACCAGGTGCTGATGAGCGAAAGCCTTGCGTGAGCGCAGGTCCACCACCCACTCCTGAGACTCGATCCGGCTCCGCAGCTCGGCGGGATCGGCGATCCGCGCGGGCGTCAGGTCGATCAGCTCAGCGCCCTGCGCATTGCGCACGCCCATGTGCGCGTAGTACGCGGGATAGGCGTCCAGCCCGGCGAGCATCTGAGCGACGAAGTCGTCCGCCTCCAGCCGCAATGCCGAGTTCGCGGCCTTCTCCCTGCCGATCGTGGACGACGGCGCGTCGGACTGCGTGGCCGAGCAGAAACTGCCGAACCCGTGCGTCGGCCACACCTCGGCGCCATCCGGAAGCAGGTCGGCCAACCGGCGCACAGAGGAATGCTGATGGTGCGCAAGGACATCCGCGTGCTGCTTGCCCAGCAGGTCCGTGCGACCGGTCGTGCCGAACAACAGCGACCCGCCGGTGAACACACCAGCCGGTCCATCTGAACCATGCAGGACGTAGGACACGTGGTGGAACGTGTGGCCTGGTGTGGCCAGCACGGTCAGCCGCATGCGTTCGGACAGCACGATCTCGTCCCCGTCGCGCGCCGGCAACCTCTCGAACGCGACGTCATCCGCCGCGGCGACGGCGTACACCGCACCGGTCAGTTTGGCCAGCGCGAGCCCACCGGACACGTAGTCGTTGTGCAGATGCGTTTCCACGACATGCGTGATCTTCACGCCGAGCCGGCCTGCCAGCTCCACGACGCGATCGACGTCCCGCTGCGGGTCCACCACGACCGCCACACGGCTGTCGTGTGCCAGGTAGCTGCGGTCACCAAGAGACGAGGTCGCCACGACCTCGACTATCAACGACATGATCATTCCCATCACTCGCACGGCCTGAGATTCGCCGGGAACCCCGACAAGGTACCCCCGGGGGTATCTTCCTTCACCGTACGCCTCGCGGCTACACGTCCGCAACTACCCCCGGGGGTATATGCCACACGCATGCCGGACCAAGCGGAACATCGCCCGGAAGTGCTTCTCCGGCCTGGTATCACACCTGCTGTGCCCGTTCACCGACTCCTCCCAGTCGTCCCAGGAACGGGTCGGCCGGCCGTGCTGGGGTGACGCCGATCCTGGCGTCCACCACCAGGCAGCGGTGACCGAAGCGGCTCTGGAAGGGGCGAAACGCACCTGCGCGGAACGTGGGCCAGGCTCGACACGTCCGCTTCCGCTTCGCGTTCGGCGACCGCGCCGAGTAGTCCGCAGAGCTCCAGGCCGAGGTCGACGCGGTCGGCCGTGAAGCGCCGCACGCCCCGGCCGCGTGCCGACGAGGCGAGGTGTTCGAGCAGCAACGTGCCGACTCCGTGCGCCTGCTCGGCGTGCGACACGACCAGCGCGATTTCAGCGCACGCAGGGTTGTCGAGCACCACGTAGCCGGCCGCCCCGAGCAATCGGCCCTCTCACAACGCGTCGAGCACGACGTGCCTCAGGTACTGGTCCTCGATCGGCAGCGAACGGTGCAGGTCCAGCAACGCCGTGACGTCGCCCGGTTCCAGCTCACGCATCCTCGACGACCGAGCCGTCGGTCAGAACTGCCCGCACCGGTACGAGTTGGCGGTCCATGTCGATCCTTCCTCAGCGGGGTTCCGCGAGCACGAAGTAGCTTTCTTCCTCCTGCGCGAAGTGCAGGCGGAGCACGGCATCCAGGCCGTAGAGGGTGGCGCGCAGGTCGTCGACCTGGTCCGCGGTCATCCCGCCGGGTTCGTCGAGGTGCCGCCCGAGCCGGCGCACCAGCCGTTCGATCTCGGCGTGGCCGCGGCTCATCGGCACGGTGGCGTGCTCGTCGCCGAACTCCGCCGTCAACGCCGGGTACAGCTCGTGCTCCTCAGCGCGTTCATGGGGCAGCAGACGCTCGATCACCAGCCGGTGGGCGTAGCGCACTGCTTCCGCCGCGTCCGTTGTCATGCCCGCGTGGAGTCCGTCCGCAGCCATGCGCACCGCGTCGCGCACGTCCTGCAACGCGGCGTGTTCGGCATCGAACCTGGTCAGCAATCCAGTAGTTCCTGGCCGCATCTCTCTGTGCCGCGGTGGAAGAAGAGCACGCAGCGAGTAGAGGATCACCGCGACGTCGATCGCCTCCTGGACCAGCGCACCGCCAACGGCGGGCAGGAGCCCGAAGGCGGCGAAGCCCATCGCCACGAGCGCCAGCCCCATACCGGCCGCCGCGCTCTGCACGGCGATTCGCTTGGCGTGTGCGGCGATTTCGACGGCATCGGCGAGCCGGTCGATGCGGTCGTCCAGGATGACCGCATCCGCGGCTTGGGCGGCCGCGGCACTGCCGCGGTTCCCCAGCGCGACCCCGACGTCGGCGGCGGCGAGCGCAGGAGCGTCGTTGATGCCGTCACCGACCATGATGGTGATGCCGCCGGACCGTTCCTCCCGGACCCGCGCGACCTTGTCCTCGGGGGCGCAACGAGCGACCACGTCGTCGAGCCCGAGCATCCCGGCGACGTCCTGGGCGACCGCCGGACGGTCTCCCGTCAACATGACGATGCGACGCAGGCCGGCCGCACGCAGCCGCCGCACGGTCCTGCCCGCCTCCCTGCGAAGGGGATCGCGGAGCAGCAGTGCGCCGACGAACTCGTCGTCGGCCTTCACCCACACCGGCGTCGCCGCGTCCAACCGCGCCCTTCCAGCCACCGCGCGTTCCCAATCCAGGCCAGGTTCCTCGTCCCGAGCGCCGACGAAGACGACCGACGGCCCGACACGTCCGGTGACCCCGTGGCCGGGGCGCTCGTGCACGTCCTCCGCCGGCTCCACCCGCAGTCCGGCGGTCCTGGCAGCCTCCACAACGGCAGATGCCAGCGCATGTGTCGAGAGCTGCTCGACCGAGGCGGCGAGACCGAGCACGCCCGCCGCGGTCCACCCGGGCGCGGGCACGACGTCCACCACCACGGGCCGTCCGACCGTCACGGTGCCGGTCTTGTCGAGCACCGCGATCCGCGCACTGCCCAACGCTTCCAGCGCTTGGCCGTCACGGAGCACGACTCCAACGCGAGAAGCCCGGGACATGCCCGCGGTGATCGCCACCGGCACGGCGAGGAGGAGCGGGCATGGGGTCGCGGTCACCAACACCGCCACCGCACGTGTCAGGTCGCCGCTCAGCACAGCCGCCAGACCGGCCACCAGCACTGCGATCGGCAGAAAGACCACGGCGATCCGGTCAGCGACGCGCACGACGGGCGCGCTCATGGCCGCCGCCTCCTCGGCCAGCCGCACCACGCCCGCGTAAGTGCTCTCCTGTGCCGTGGCGGCCGCCCGCACGTCGACCGCGGACCCGACCGCCACAACGCCGCTGCGCACACGTTCCCCGTGCAGCTGGGTGACCGGTTCCGGTTCGCCGGTCAGCGCGGACTCGTCGAACGTGGCATCGCCGAGCAGGGTTCCGTCCACGGGAACGACCTCGCCGGGGCGCACCACCACCTGGTCACCGGGCGCCACCGCGTCCACGTCAACTGAGCGGAGTCCGCCTGCCTCCCGCAACTGTGTCCGGCGCGGTGCTCGCTCCAGCAACGCGCTCAGGTCCCGCCGAGCCCGGCGCCGCGCGTAGTCGTCCAGTGCGTGCCCAGTCCCGACCATCACCGCTACCACGGCACCCGCGAGGTACTCGCCGACGACGAGCGTGCCGACGAGGGCGAGCACCGCCAGCACATCCGCACCGAACCGCTTCGCGCGCAGGTCCTCGATGACCCACCACACCGCGGGAATGACGGCCGCCGCGGTCGCGACGGCCCACCAGATCCGCGCAGTCGATGGATCCTGGAGCCACACCAGCCCTCCCGCGATGGTGGTGAGCACCACCGCGGTGACGAACAGGTGGCCGATGCGCGCTCTCACAGCAACGGCCCAGGCGTCAGCGGCGCAGCGTCGTCGACGGTGGGCTGCTCGGCCTTGGGTTCGCGGATGATCACCACCGGGCACAAGGCGTGGTGCACGCAGTAGGAGCTGACCGAACCCAGGATCGCCTCGGCGATCACTCCACGGCCGCGGTTGCCGACCACGAGCAGTTCGGCGTCCTTGGATGCTTCGACCAGCGCGCTCCTCGGGTCACTTTCGACCAGGATCCGGCGGATCTCGACGCCTTCGAAGCCCTCCACCGCGTGATCCAGCCCGGCCTGGGCCGCGGCGCGCATGGCCTCCGGCGACATCCCCATGACCACCTCGGCCGGCACCGCGCCGATGATGAACCCGGAGTCCGGGTGCCAGGCGGAGACGGCGTCGACCCGGCATCCACGCCGCCGAGCGTCCTCCACGGCCCATTCCAACGCCGCCCGCGCGGCGGCTGATCCGTCCACGCCGACCACTACGGGCCGGGATTCGTTCTCGCTCATGCAGTTCAGCCTCCCGCCCGGTGTGATCACCGGTGAGTGGCCGGGGTCCTGTGGGCCTCAGGACTTTCGTCCTGCCAGGCCATGCCGAGTGCCACTGCGGCCACCAGGGACGCCATCCACGCGGCGAGCGCGATCAGCCCAGCTCGCGACCGCGGTGTCCACGGTTCAGCCGGCCTCAGCGGCGACCACATGAGCGTCCGGTCCGGGGAACACCAGGGCCTCGTGCTCGGAGTCCAGCCATCTCACCAGGTACGGCGGTGTGCCGTCCTCGTGCCTCACGGAGAGGATGAGCCCTCGCCGACCGCGGTGGTCGGTCTCCGGTCCTTCGACGACCAGCCAGTCACCCGCTTTCGCCTTCATGGCCCACCTCCCGCTCGAGTCTCTTCGAGGGTTCGCCTCCCACGAGGGCCTCAGCAGTGCGGATGGGCTCGCCCTTGTCATGACGTTGGTCCCTGCCGACCGATGCAGCCGACAGCCACGCTCGTGATGAGCGATGGGAGTAGAAGATGAGGACACCTGTGATCGTGGTTGGCGTGGACGGTTCCGCGCAGTCGACTGCCGCGCTGCAGTGGGCGCTGGAGGAGTCCACGCGCCGCGGTGCCAGGGTGGAGGCGGTGCTGGCCTACTACCACGAGCCCGTGTTCGTGCCCGCGACCTCAATGGGCCTGCACCCCTACGGCGAGAGGCCACAACGGCATCCTGCACAAGAACTGCACGCCAACGTACAGCTGGCACGCGCGGCGTTGCCCAACGCTCCGGACGTCACCGAAGTCGTCGAGGTGGGCGACGCCGCAGACCACCTCGTCGAAGCCACCCGGCACGCCGAACTGCTCGTGATCGGCACGCGTGGGCACGGACCGGTCGTGGGCGCCGTACTCGGCAGCGTCGCCGCGAAGTGTCTGCGCCACGCGGAATGCCCGGTGGTGGTCATTCCGCCGCACGCCGTGAAGTAACAGAGACCGACGAGGCGGCCTCCCCCGTTTCGGGGAGGCCGCCTCGGTGTTCCTCTCATTCGGCGGGACGGACGATCGCCAGCGGGCAGGGCACGTGGTGGACGAGTGCCTGACTCGTCGACCCGAGCAACATGCCGGCGAACCCGCCGTGCCCGTGGCTGCCCACCACCACGAGCTGCGCCTCCGCGCCGTACCGCATGAGAGCGCGCACCGGACGGTCCCGCAGCACCACGCGGTGCACCTGGACGTCCGGGTACTTCTCCTGCCACCCGGCCAGGCGTTGCGCCAGCAGCCGCTGTTCCTCTCCCTCGACCTGGCCCCAGTCCACGGTGAACTTCGTGGCGCTGTAGGCGCTCTCCACCATGAAGTCCTGCCAGCACATGACCGCGGTCAACGAACAGCCGCGCATCGAGGCGCCCTCGAAGGCGAACGCCAGCGCGGCTTCGCTCGTCGGTGAACCGTCCACACCCACCACGACTGGACCGCCGGGTACGGACGTGCCCCGGATGACAACCGTCGGGCACTTGCCGTGTGCGGCCAGAGCGATCGCGGTCGAGCCGACCAGCAGGCCGGTGACGTTGCCGAGGCCCTGCGAGCCCAGAACCATCAGCCGGGCGTCGCGCGACTCCTCGATCAGCAGATGCGTCCCGTTGTCGTTGGAGACCTCGGTGGTCACCTCGACGTCAGTCGCCGCGGCGCCCGCTTCGGTCAGCCACCCGTGCGCTTGGCCTCGATGACCTGCCGGATCTCGTTGCCCGTCATGATGATCTCCAGATACCCCCTGACAGGTGAGGAGTATCCGTGTACCAGCCTCAGCGGGCGTGGTGGCGGGCGCATTCGTCGGCGGCCCACTTCACCGCGGCCAGGGCCGACGACGAGCCGTCGACACCGACCACGACCGGGGCAACGGGTCCCTTCATCGTTCTCCTCCAGTCAGAACGCGGACACGCAACACTCCGACCACTGAAGCGGCCAGCGCCGTTAGCACGCGTTGGGCCTCCTCATCGGCGTTCTCCGCGCCGACAACGGCTTCACCGTCCCGGACGACGACCGTCCACTTGTGACCACCGCCGTACATGTCGAGTACGCGTTGAGCTTCGGCCGCCACGGTCGTATCCGTGCGGGCGAGGACGCGCACGAGATCGCGCCGGGTGACGACGCCGACAACCTGGGAGCCGTCGACGATCGGCAGGCAACGGATGTGGTCGTCCACCAAGACGCGGGCGATCACGCTCCCCTGTGCGTCCGCGTCCATCGCGACCGCGGGAGAAGTCATCACCTCGCCCACGGTCTTGCCGCTCGCCTCGTCGACGTAGCCGTTGCGCAGGAGGTCCGCCTCGGTGACGATGCCGACAAGCCGCTTGTCGTCGTCGACCACCGGCAACGCGGTGAACCCGTGCGACACGAGCAGCGCTGCGGCGCCGCGCACGGGCACCTCCGGTGTCACCGTGATGGCCGGACTGGTCATGAACTCGCGAGCACGCATGGCGCTTCTCCCTTCCGGTTCCCACGCTAGGAACGGCTCGCGCCGGTGGACGCGGCCGTTGGTCCCGCACCATCCGGGTCCTTGGTGCCCACGAGCAGCAGCGCCTGAGGGAAGCCCGCAAGCCCGTGGCGTTCGATCAGTCCGGCCCGCCACTCCTGCCGGTGCATCAGGTGGATCACAGGACGAACCCGGAGGCCCGCCGACCGCGCCGCGAGCACGGCCGCCTGCAACGCGGCCCCACCTCGCAGGTGGTCGGGCCGGCCGTCGCCGACCGTGACCACGACGATCGTGTCGGCGTCGACGGGGTGGAGTTCGGTTCCTGCCCAGTGGTTGGCGGACACGAGGTCGCGGGCCTCACCGTCCGCCGTGCCCTCTGGCAGCAGCATTGCGCGGTGCTGGTTCAACTCCTCCGCGTCCGGCGGTTGCCGTTGGTCCGCCCGAACGATCGCGATCAGGTCCGGGTTCGAGTGGTCGGCGGGGAACACGACCTTGGCGTGCCAGCCGGCGGCACGGACCGCGAGCACGATGTGCTCCAGGGCGGCACCGCAGGTCAGCAGTCGATCCATCCCGAGCGGGTCGTGCAGCGACCTGTGTGCGACCTCGTAGAGGTAGACCGACCGGTTGTGCAGTTCCAGCACCCAGGGCTTACCCGTGCTGTACACGGGCGCCTTCCTGGCTGCTTCCACGATCTCCGCCGCTTCGGCGGCACTCCAGCGCATGCATCGACGATCCTGCCGGCGGTGCCACTCCGACAGGGCGGACAGCCTCGCCCGGCGCGGGTCGTTCGACTCTGCAAGCGGACACGAGCGGCGTTCCACGCTGGAGCCCCGAACGAGGAGGAGGTTCCATGAGCACCGCCAAGAAGTGGTCGGTCGAAATCCAGATCGACGAGCACGAGTCGCGGACCAGGGCGGAGGCCCGCCTGCACACCGCGGACAGGACACACCTGGTCGGCGTCGGCCTGGCCCGGCTCAACCCCGCGGACCGGGACGTGCCGGAGATCGGTGACGAGCTCGCCACGTCTCGCGCGCTGGCGGACCTCGCGCATCAGCTGCTGGAGACGGCCGCTGACGACATCGAGGGCGTCACCCGCGCACCAGCGACACTGAGCGATTGAGGAGCAGACGATGCACTGGTACTACGACACCCCGATGGGCTGGGGCGGCTTCGTGATGATGGCGCTGTTCATGCTGGTGTTCTTCGGTGGTCTGATCGCGCTCGGTGTGGCGATGCTGCGCCGCACCGACCACCACCACAGTGGCTCGGCGCTGCACATCCTGGAAGAACGGCTGGCCAGGGGCGAGATCGACACCGACGAGTTCGACCGGGTCCGCAAGACCTTGCGCACTCGTTGATCAGAGTCTTTGGTCCCTGTGTGCGACCATCCGGGTGAGGGATCGTTCAATTCGATGTCGTTGAGCGAGAGGTGGTAGCTGTGGTCGCGCGAGTCTTCCTGGTGGACGACCACGAGGTGGTCCGCGTCGGGATCAGGGAACTGCTCAGCGCCTCGGAGGATCTGGAGGTCGTCGGCGAGGCCTCTTCGGTCACCGAGGCGCTCACCAGGGTGCCTGCGGTGGCGCCTGACGTCGCCGTGCTGGACGTCCGGTTGCCCGACGGCAACGGCATCGAACTGTGCCGGGAGCTCATGTCGCGGCTGCCCGACCTCAAGTGCCTGATGCTCACGTCGTTCACCGACGACGAGGCGCTGTTCGACGCGATCATGGCGGGCGCTTCCGGGTTCGTGCTCAAGCGGATCGTCGGCGCCGACCTCACCAGCGCGGTGAAGACCGTCGCCGCGGGACAGTCGTTGCTGGACGCCCGGTCGACGTCGGCGCTGTTGAACCGGATCCGCCGTGAACGCGAGAACGGCGACCCGGTGCGCATGCTCACCGAGCAGGAGCGCACGGTGCTCGACCTGATCGGCGAAGGCCTCACGAACCGCCAGATCGCGGACAAGATGCACCTCGCCGAGAAGACGGTGAAGAACTACGTGTCGCATCTGCTGGCCAAGCTCGGCCTGGAGCGCCGCACCCAGGCCGCAGTCCTCGCCTCGAAGCTCGTCAAGGCCGCACCTCCCGACGAGGGCTAGTCCAACGGGACCTGCCAGGTCACCCGCGTGCCGCCGCCGGGTTCGTCCGCGATGGCGCAGGACCCGCCGTAGCCGGTCGCGCGCTGTTCCAGGTTTCGCAGGCCGCTGCGGGCGACCTGCGGCGGCATGCCGACACCGTTGTCCACCATGCTGATGATCAGCGTGTCGCCCGCCTCGACGGTCAGCGTCAGTTCGGTCGCGCGGGCGTGCCGTAGCGCGTTGCTGGTCAGCTCCCGGACCACTGCCTCTGCGTGCGCCCCGATGTAGTCGGGCACGAGGTTGTCGATCGTGCCGCTCATCCGCACCGCCGGCGTCACCGCTGCACCTTCGGTGAGCTCGGCGACGACGTCGAGCAGCCTGCGCCGCAACCCGGTGTCACCTGAGTCTGCCTGCAGGTCGAAGATCGACGTGCGGATCTCCAGGACGGTCTGGTCGAGCTGGTTCACGGCCTTCTGCACCCTGCGCTTCGCCTCCGGGTGGTTCACCCAGGTCAACGCTCCCTGCAGGCTCATCCCGGTGGCGAAGAGGCGCTGAATCACGTGGTCGTGCAGGTCGCGGGCGATGCGGTCGCGGTCCTCCAGCACGTCGACCAGGCGTCTGGCGTTCTGGTTCTCGGCGAACTCCAGCGCCACCACCGCCTGGTCGGCCAGCGACGCGAGCAGCGGCATGAGGTCGTGCCCGAACGACGCCGCGCCCTTCTCCCGCACGGTCACCAGCATGCCGATCACGGTCGTGCCCGCGCGCATCGGCACGACAACGCAGGCGCCCAGGCCGGTTCCCTGCGAACCGAACAACCCGTCCAAGTCCTCGACCAGCATCGGCGCACCTGACTCCAGGACCTCGGCGAGAACGGTCCCTTCGGGGTCGATCGCGCCTTCGACCAGTGGCCCTCCTGCCCGAGCCGCGGCGCGCAGCCGTTGATCCTGGGTTCCGGAGAGCAGGACGGCCACGCTGCTGGCCCCCGCCAGCTCCACAGCCCGGTGAACGATGAGCTGGAGCGCCTCGTCGGCCGAGGCACCACCCAGGAGCAGCGAGTTGATCTCGGCGTTCGCCTCCAGCCACCGCTCGCGCAACCGGGACCGTTCGAACAACCGCGCGTTCTCCACCGCCACACCGGCAGCGGCCGCCAGCGCCGCCAACACCACCTCGTCGTCCGGGGTGAAGTCGGTGCCGCCTGTCTTCTCGGTCATGTAGAGGTTGCCGAACACCTCGTGGCGCACGCGCACCGGTACACCGAGGAAGCTGTGCATCGGCGGGTGGTTGGGCGGGAAGCCGACCGAGGCGGCGTGCTCGGCGATGTCGTGCAGCCGGATCGCCCGCGGCTCCTTGATCAACAGCCCGAGCAGGCCCTTGCCCTCTGGCAGGTGCCCCATCTTCGACCGCGTCTCAGGGTCGATCCCGACGTAGACGAACTGGGAGAGGTTGTCGTGCTGGCCGAGCACGCCCAGCGCCCCGTAACGAGCCCCTACCAGCTCCACGGCCGCCTGGACGATGCGTTGCAGGGTCGAGTCGAGCTCCAGGCCGGCACCGACCGCCATCACGGCGTCGAGCAGGCCCTGCATCTTGTCGCGCGTCGAACCGATCTCGGACAGCCGCTCGCGCATCTCGTCGAGCAAGTCGTCGAGCCTCAACCCGCCCAGCAGACTGCGCGTCTGGTTCTCTGCTCGCCCTGTCATGGATCGAGCCTGACACGTGGTGGTTGCGCCGGGAAGCAGTCCCGGTCAGATAGAGCCCTTCGGCAGTGGGACCTTCGTCGCGCACGGGCGACAGTGGCGAATCCAGGTTCACCAAGTCAGACAACGGAGTGAGGGATGGTCGAGATGATCGCGGCGTTGGGGCTGGCACCGGACGAGGTGGAAGCGGTGCTGAGGTCCGCGTCGCTCGCGCCGTCCGTGCACAACAGCCAGCCGTGGCGGTTCCGAGTGCGGCCCGACCGCATCGAGCTGCACCCCGACCTCGATCGCAGGCTTCCGGCCACCGATCCGGACGACCGTGAACTGCGTCTGTCCTGCGGTGCCGCGTTGTTCAACCTCCGCATGGCTTTGCAGGGGTTCGGCGTCCGGCCGTTGGTCACCTTGCTGCCCGGCCACGTGGCGCCGGGCGCACTGGCGACAGTCCGGCGCGGCGGTGTGATCACCCAGGACGACGAGATGCGGGCGCTGCTCAAGGCCGTGCCCGCACGCCGGACCAACCGCCGGCCGTTCTTCGAGTCCGGTGTGGACGCACGGCAGCGTCACGCTCTGGTGCGTGCCGCCGAACTGGAACGTTCCTGGCTGCACATCGTCGGCGTGCGCGAGGAGGTCGCCAGGATGAAGGACTTCGTGCGACGCGCCCACCGGATCCAGCAGGAGGATGCCGCTGTCGTGGCCGAACTCAAGACCTTCACCGGGCACCGGCCCGACGCCGCGGACGGCGTACCGCCTGCGTCCGCCGGTTTCCGCCCCGAAGCGCAGGACGAGTGGATGTTCCGCGACTTCGACCCCGGACAGGGCCATGAACGCCCGTCCGGAAAGGACTACGAGTCCAACCCCCTGGTCGCGGTCGTGTGCTCCTTCTACGACGGGCAGCTCGGCGAGATCCAGGCAGGCCAGGCGATGCAGCGGGTGCTGCTGACCGCGACCACGCTCGGCCTGTCCGCGTCGTTCATGTCCCAACCGGTGGAGGTGCGCACCGTGCGCGAGGAACTGCGCCGCGCACTCGGTGGCATGCTCGTGCCCCAGACGGTGCTGCGCATCGGGTTCAGCACACCGGTCCCCGCGACGCCGCGGCGACCGGTCGCCGAACTGCTGATGGAACCCATGAGCTCCACCGGCTGAGCAGGTCACACCAGGACCCGCTCGCCATCCCTCGGCACCACGGCGGTCCACCCGTGCTCGGTGTTCAGCCGGTCTGCCAGCGTCGCGGCACTCTCCGGTTCACCGTGCACGACGTAGGTCGTGGCCGGAGCGGGTCCGGTGGTCGCCCACGCCAGCAGTTCGCCGGCATCGGCGTGGGCGCTGAACGCGTCGAGCACCTGCACCTCGGCCTTCACCGGCACGTACCGGCCGTGGATCTTGATCTCGCGGGCTCCGGCGACGAGCGAGCGGGCCCGTGTGCCCACCGCCGCGTAGCCGACGATGAGGATCGTGTGCCTGTTGTTGGGCAGCATGTGCTTGAGGTGGTGCAGAACCCGGCCGCCGGTCGCCATACCGGACGCCGAGATGATGATCGACGGCTTTTTCGGGTCGTTGGCCTGCATCGACTGGGAGGCCGTGTGCAGCTCGGCCAGGTGGCCGGGGTCGAACGCGTCCTCGCCGTTCATCAGGTCGGGGCGGATCTCCGGCCAGCTCTTCGCGACCGCCTGCCGGTAGACCCGCAGTGACGCCAGCGCCATCGGGCTGTCGACGAAGACCGGCAGGTCCGGGATCTCGCCTGCCCGCACCAGTTTGGCCAGTTCGACCAGGATGACCTCGGTGCGGTCGACCGCGAACGCGGGGATCAGCACGCTGCCGCCGCGTGCGGCCGTGCGCCGGATGGTCTCGGCGAACAACGCGGTGGCCGCAGCGTCGTCGTGCGGACGGTCGCCGTAGGTCGACTCGATCAGCAACGCGTCGCAGGCAGGCCTCGGCTGGGGCGGCTGCAGCACCCGATGTGCCGGTCTACCCAGGTCGCCGCTCACGACGACGCTGCGGTTGCCCAGGGTCAGGTGTGCCCAGGCCGAGCCGAGGATGTGGCCGGCGCGGCCGAACTCGAGGTCGACGCCGTCGGCGATGGAGCGAGCCGCCCCGAAGTCGATCGGCCGGAACAGCCTGGTGGCACGGTCGGCGTCTTCCGCGTCGTACAGCGGCAGCGCGGGCCGGTGCTTGGACCAGCCAGACTGGTTGGCTTGACGGGCCTCCTCCATCATCAGGTGCGCGCTGTCGGCCAGCACGATCGCAGCCAGGTCGGCCGTGCCTTCGGTGGTGAACACGGGTCCGCGCCATCCGTGCCGCACCACCACCGGCAGGTAGCCGCAGTGGTCCAGGTGAGCGTGGGTGAGCACGATCGCGTCGAGCCGGTCCAGGTCGAGCGGAGGCTGCTGCCAGTTGCGCCGCCGCAACGGGGCCAGCCCCTGGAACAGACCGCAGTCCACCAGCACCTGCGAGCCGCCGGTGTCGAACAGGAACTTGCTTCCGGTGACCGTGCCGGTGCCACCGAGGAACGTCAGCGTGCTCATCGTCGGGCCTCCTCGTGCTGGGAACCACACGGTCCTTCCTGAGCAGCCCGCCCACACAGCGGCACGAGGCCCGGCGCCACAAGGACTTTCGTCCCGCGCAGGTGTCCACCCTTCGCACTGGGAACCGCCTCCGAGCAGGGCGACCGTGGACGCATGGAACCTGTCGTGGTGATCGCAGACGGCTCTCCGTGGACCCAGGACGCCGAGCAGTGGGCAGCTGCACACGCGAAGCTCGTTGACGCCGACGTTGAGATGCGTCGGCCGGACGACGACTTCCACGCACAGCTCGTGGTCCTCGGCTATCAGGGGCGGACCGGCTCAGCGCTGGCGCTCGGCAGCCACGTTCTGCCCTTCGTGTGCGCCGTGGGCTGCGACGCGGTCGTGGTGCGGGGTACGACCGCCGCTCGACGCGGGCTGCACGGGCGCATCACCGCTCTCGTCAGCGGTGGACCCGACGACGCCGGCGTCATGGCTCGCGCCGTGGTCTTCGCCAAAAGCCACTGCGCGGCACTCAGAGTGCTGCACGCCGCGCCTCAACCCATCTTGCGCGAAGACCTGGACGAGGACCACAGCTGGGTCCTGGAGCGCTCGACCGAGCTGCTCGCCGGGTTCCCGCACACCGCCGTCCTCGTGCGCAGGCAGCCGCACGAGGCGATCAGCCGCTGCATCGACACCGACCTGATCGTCGTCGGGTCCGGCGACACCCGCACCTGCGGCGCCGTGACCAGAGCCGCGCTCCATCACGCTCCCTGCCCCGTGCTCGTGGCACATCGACCCGTTCAGGGGGAACACCGTGGCGTCCCTTCTCTTCCCGCTCCTCGCCGACCAGTTCGCACCACGGTGTGAGTTCAACCGCACCGACCACGTCGTGGTGGATGCCGATCCCGCCTCGACGTACACCTCCGCGGTCTCGGCGGCCAGGTGCACCCAGGACGGATCACCTGGCCCGAGTGAGGCGCGATCGCCGAACGGAACCGGAGGGTGCTGGACATCGTGTTCGCAGGACTCGTCATCGGTGCCGAGCACGCCGGTTTCCAGACCTCCGGTCCACCTGAGGTCTGCTACCTGACCGAACCGCGCCACGGTGCCGCCGTGGACATCGAAGCACGCATTCCGGTGATCTCGGACGCCCCGCGCCTCACGAGCGGTCTGGCCCGCCGACCGGGCGGAAAGGTCGCGCACGTCTGTCACGAGGGACCGTACGAAGACATCGCGGACGCCTGCAACGCCCTGTACGTCTGGGTCCACCGGGCAGGCTACGAGGTCGTCGGCAGTCCGGCCGAGGTGTACCTGGCCGGCCCGGCGGACACGAGCAGACCCGAGGACTACCTGACGGAGGTCGTCGTGCCCGTCCGACGGTGTCGCCTCCCCCCTGCCGGGTGAGGCGACGACAAACCAGGCCGCCGTTCGACAGGCGTCATTCCAGGCATCCGCTCAGCCGCACGTCCTGATCAACAGCATCGACGGACCGCACGGCCTGTTCGGGGATCTCACCGGAGTTCTGGCAGGGCGCCTCGAGCTCCTCGGCGAGCGCATCGAAGATCGGTGTACTCGTCATGGTCAGCCACTCTGTGGCATCCACCGTCACGACGTAAGGGGCCGCTCTTGCCTGCCCGCAATGGACAATTTGCGAACCAGAAACGCCTTTGCAACAGCGTCAGCCACCACCACGACAGGTATCGCCGCGAGTGCGAGACCCCAGCCGAGTGCCGAGGGAGCATGTCCGCCCAGCAGGTTCGGCAGCGGTGGCAAGAACAGGAACACCGCGAGGACGACGAGCTCGAAGGCGACTGCCCACAGCAGCAACCTGTTGCCGCGCAAGCCCACCCGCGGCACTGGCCGGATCGCACTGCGGCACGCGTAGGCGTTCGCCAGCTGGCCGAGCACGATCGCCGCGAACGCCGTGCCGGACGCTGTCGCGAGCAACGCCGCGTCCGGAGTGTCGCCGAGCCGCCAGCCCCCTGCGAACAGGACCGTGAGGAACGCCAGCATCGACATCGTCGCTTCCGCAGGGCCGAGCACACCGAACGCCCGGCGCACCAGGGCTCCGTCGATGAGAGACCCGGTGCGCAGGCGTCCGCGCATGGTGCGCTTGTTCGGTGGCTCCGCACCCAACGCGAGCGCGGGCAGCAGATCGGTGCCGATGTCCAGTGCCAGCACCTGGAGCACGGTGATCGCGAGCGGGATCGAGCCGCCGGACAACGCCCACACGACGAACGGTGTGAGCTCGGCGACGTTGTCGGTGAGGTGGTAGGTGAGGAAGCGGCGGATGTTCGCGAACGTCGCGCGGCCCAGCTCGACCGCGGCGACGATCGTGCCGAAGTGATCGTCGAGCAGCACGAGGTCCGCGGCCTCGCGGGCCACGTCGGTGCCGGAGGCGCCCATCGCGATGCCGATGTCGGCCGCGCGCAGCGCCGGTCCGTCGTTCACGCCGTCACCTGTCATCGCGACCACGTGCCCCCTGCGCTGCAAGGCTTTCGCGATGCGCAGCTTGTCCTCTGGCGTCACGCGGGCGACCACGACGCCGTCGTGGTCCAGCAACGAGCCGAGTTCGTCCTGGTCAGCCGGCAGCTCCTTGCCCTCCAGCACCAGGGCCTCGGAGCCCAGCAGACCGACCTGCTCCGCGATGGCCCGCGCGGTGCCGGGATGATCACCAGTGATCATCGCGATGCGGATGCCCGCGGACCGGCACGACACGATGGCCTCCGTCACGTCGTCGCGCGGCGGGTCCTGCAGGCCCACGAGTCCGAGCAGCTCAAGGTCCTCTTCGGCGTGCTGCCAGGACTCCTCGTCACCGGGGCGCACATCCCTGCGTGCCACAGCCAGCACGCGCAGTCCGCGCTGAGTGAGCTCGGCCAACGCGTCCTGCGCACCCGGCACCTTCGCGCACTGCGGCAGAACCGAGTCCGGCGCGCCGGTCACGTGCACGCCGTCGAAGTCCACAACGGACGACCGTCGGCGCCTCGGATCGAACGGGAACCGCACGGCGTCCGCCGACGGGCCGTCAACCCCCAGACGTGCGGCAAGGACGTGCAACGCGACCTCCATCGGGTCACCGACCGGGAGCCACCTGTTGTCCTCGTGGTGTGCGTGGGCGGCGGGTGAACACCGCTTGGCGCTCGACGCCAGCGAACGCACCAGGTCAACCGCTTCGGAAGTGCCGTTCACGGTGCCGGTCGGCTCGTAGCCGTTGCCGTGCACAATGACCTCTCCACGAGGTGTCCACACACGCACGACAGACATCTCGTTGCGGGTCAACGTGCCGGTCTTGTCTGTGCAGATGAACGTCGTCGCACCCAAGGTCTCGACTGCGTCAAGCCTGCGCACCAACGCGTTCTTGGCCGCCATGCTTTGCGCCGCACGGGCGAGCGAGAGCGTGACGGTCGGCAGCAGTCCCTCGGGCACGAGCGCGACCGTGACGCCAATGGCGAACAGGAAACCCTCTGCGAGCGGAAGTCCGAGCAGCACTGCGACGCCGAAGAAGACCGCACCCACGACGACCGCCGTCACCGCGACCACCACGACGACCTTGTGCAGCTGAGCCGAGAGCGGACTGCGCGGTGGTTTCGCCTCCTGGGTCAGCGCCGCGATGCCCGCCAGCCTCGTATGCCCGCCCGTCGCGGTCACGAGCACCGACGCCTCACCCTCCGTGACATGGGTACCCGCATAGACCTGTTGCCCCACAACAGGTCTCGTCGGCACGCTCTCACCGGTCAGCATCGACTCGTCGACAGCAAGGCCGGCCGCGGTCAGCACCTCGCCGTCAGCGCAGACCCGCCCACCTGCTTCCAGCACCAGCTCGTCACCGACGACCAGCTCGGAAGCATCGACCTGCAGGAGGTGACCATCCCGGCGCACCGTGGCACGCACGGGCATCAAGTCACGCAACCGCTGCGCCGCACGATCGGCCCGATATTCCTGAGCGAACGCGAAAAGCCCGTTGAGCACGACCACGACGACGATGGCCACCGCCAACGCGGGCATTCCCGCGATCAGCGCCAGCGCCGCCGCTGCCCACAGCATCAGCGCGAAGAAGTGGACCAGCTGCTCCACCAACAGCAGCAATGGATGCCGCCCTCGGGCAGCCGGCAGCGCGTTGGGGCCGTCGTCCCGAAGTCGCCTCGCCGCCTCGGCCGACGAGAGTCCCGTTGTCGCCACAGTCATGAACGCATCTCAGCGGGGCCGGAGGAGGACGCACAGGGCGTGACGTCCCGCCGGATCGGGGACGATGTTCCCTGTGCCGGTGTCCGCCCCGCCCGGACCCTGAGGGCATGGACACCGACAGTTACATCGCCTTTCTCGTCGTCAGCGCGCTGCTGGTGGTGATCGACGCTGTGATCATCACGATCAGCGGGCGCAAGTACCTCGGTGACGACGACCACCCCGGCAGGAGCGTGGCAGCCAGCTGGCTCACGACCACGTTGTTCACGCTGATCGTGCTCGGGCTCGTCGCGCTGATCTCCACCGTCGACCTGCCGGTGGATGGCGAGCTGCAGAAGCTCGTGACCAAGCTCGGGATCGTGCTGCTCCTGCTGGCCGTGGCCCACGCGATCACGATGACGGTTCTGGCGCGCTATCGAGGAGAAGAACGTCAGGAACACCTCGTCGACGAACTGGCGGAGCAGAGCCGAGTGCATGCGAAGAAGCCCGAGGTGTCGCCGTCGATCGAGCGCGGCGAACCGTACTCGAAGGTGTAGGGGTTGTGATGTCGCGATCGCTCAGATCGGCGGCAGCGGGATTGCTGACCGTCCTGCTGTGCCTGGGCTTGTCCACCGCACCGGTGCTGGCCGACGACCGGAACCCGGCCGGCCCCACCGCCACGGTGACGTCCAGTACCACGATCGGAGCCGGTGGCACGCGGCTCGCGTTGAGCGGTCCGCTCACGCTGCTGCTGGGCGCCGGCCTGGCACTGCTCGCACGTCAGGGGCCCAACGGTCCCGGCTCGCGCAGGACCTAGGCCCCTCACGAGGGGCTGCCGCCGATGCGACGTTTCTGAGACAGGCCATCGCAACGGGTGGGAGAACCGTGACCAGGACCGAACGCATCGAGGTGCACGGCGCCGTACAGGGCGTCGGATCCGGCCGCACGTCTTCCGCCTCGCGACCGAACTCGGCATCCGCGGCGACGTGCGCAACGTCGGCGGGCACGTCGTGATCACCGCGTCCGGCCAGCCGGGCACGCTCAGCGCGTTCCGGCAGGCCCTGCACGAGCACGCACCACGCCACGCACGGATCGACAACATCACCGTCACCCCGCACGAAGACGCCGGCCACACCGGGTTCGTCGTGCGGGACAGCGGATTCGAGGCCGGGCCGCGCATCGTCGTGCCCGATCTCGCGACCTGCGACGCCTGCGTGGCGGAGCTGTTCGACCCCGACGACCGACGCTACCGCTACCCGTTCATCAACTGCACCGACTGCGGACCACGGGCGACGATCGTCGAGTCGTTGCCCTACGACCGGTCGCGCACGACTATGCGCGGTTTCCCCCTGTGCGCGTCGTGTTCTGCCGAGTACCACGATCCGGCCGACCGCCGCTTCCACGCGGAGCCGACGGCCTGCAGTCGTTGTGCGAGCAGACGATCCGCAACTACGACCCGTGCATCTCCTGCTCGGCCCACTTCCTCGACTTCACCAGGGAACGCACATGACCGCCGTGGTGATCGGGGTCGGCAACGAGTTCCGCCGCGACGACGGCGTGGGCCCGGCCGTGGCCCGTGCGCCGGCCGCTTCCGGTGTCCGCGCGGAGATCAGCGACGGTGACCCGGTCCGGCTGATGGAGGCGTGGGAAGGCGCCGAGGTCGTGGTGATCGTGGACGCGGTGCGCTGCACGCCCGCGCTTCCCGGCCGGTGGCACCGCACCACGTTGCCGCACACCGTTCCCGCCGCCGTCGAGGTGACGGACGTCGACTTCGGAACATCGCTGAGTCCCGCGGTGGCAGCCGCCGTGGCTCCGTTGGCTGCGGCAATCCTGACGGAGTTGACGACCAAGGTTCCAGATTTGCCAAATTTCGCCGCAACACCGTCTTTCCCAGTACCGTGACTTTAGGTTCTTCAACGTTGCCCTGACAGCTGGACACATGTGTCCGACAGCATCCAAAATTTCCATTTGCGCTGGTCAAGACGGCCACAAATGGGAGTGTCATCACCATCGAGAGACCGTTAGTATCTGGCTGACGCGTTTCCGATCATCACCTCGGAGACGCGTCGAATCAATCGTCACTCGATTGAGTCACCGCCTGATCTACCGGGAGAGTGATTCCGCTGAGAGTCTCAGCGCAGCCCGCCTTCCTCCACCAGGGTTGTATCTACGGCAGCGACTCGGAGTTCCTCGCGATGGCCGTCCCCTTCGTCCTGGGTGGCCTGCACGCCGGCGAACCCGTGCTGGTCGCCACGACACCGGCGAACCTGGACCTCCTGCACGACGAGATCGGGCAGGACGCCGCCGAAGTCGACTACGTGGAGCCGGAACACCTCGGCATGAGACCACCGCAGCGGGCCACGGCCATCCACCGCTACTGGAGCCGCCACCAGTCCTCGACGCCGGCCCGCGCGGTTCGCGTCCTCGCTGAACCTGAGTGGACCGGCCGGTCCGCCCGCGAGGTGTCGGCCTGGCAGCGCATGGAGGCCGCGCTCAACGTCGTGCTGGCCGACACCCGGATCTGGATGATCTGCCCGTACGACACCAGAACGGTCAACGCCGGCATCGTCGACGACGCCCGCCGGACGCATCCCGAGTGCGTTGTCGGGCATCGGGTCGAGCCGTCCTCGCTGTTCGTCCGGCCGGAGGAGTTCGCACGGTCGCACGTGGAACCGCTGCCGCAGGGGCCCGCGGAGGGGCTCTTCCGCTTCGAGGGCGATCTGACCGCGGTCCGCCGGTACGTGCTCAGGGCGGCCGCCTCCCTGCTGCGGTCCGACGACGCCGCCACAGGCATGTTCGGCATCGCCGTGGGCGAGGCGATCGCCTACCTCGACAGCCAGGGAATCGAGCGAGCCGCGGTGTGGTTGCGCCCCGCCGCGGACCGCGTCGTGTGCACGCTGCACAGCGACCAGCCGCTCACCTGCGTCCCGCCCTTCCTCGGCTACCGGCCGCCCGACGCGACACGGGAGCCGGGTGACGGCCTGTGGCTCACCAACCAGATCTGCGAGTGGCTCGACGTGACCTCCGACGCGTCCGGGTGCACCATCGAGCTGGCCATGCCTGGAGACACGGCAGGCGAGATGAAGCGCGCCGAGAGCAAGCGGCTGGCGTTCGAAGCCTGAGCCGCTACCGCCTCCAGCCGCGGACCAGGGCGATCCACGTCTCGACACCGGCGCCCCCGGTGGCGGACAACCGGATCAGCCCTGCCCGCGGGTTGACCCGGTCCAGGTGCCGGACGAACGTGTCCACGTCGAAGTCCACGTGCGGCAGCAGGTCGGTCTTGTTGAGCACCACCACGTCCGCGGCGGCGAACATGTGCGGGTACTTCAGCGGCTTCTCCTCGCCCTCGGTGACCGACGTGATCACCACGCGGTGCCGCTCGCCCAGGTCGAACAGCGCAGGACACACCAGGTTGCCGACGTTCTCGACGAAGACCACCGAGCGCGCCGGCGGAGCCAGGTCGTCCAGCGCGCCGGCCACCATGCCCGCGTCGAGGTGGCAGCCCGCGCCGGTGTTCACCTGGACCACCCGGCATCCGGCCGCGCGGATCCGCTCGGCGTCGAACGCCGTCTCCTGGTCGCCTTCGACCACCGACACGGCCGGATCGCCGCCCAGCTCGCGGATCGTGCGCTCCAGCAGGGTCGTCTTGCCGGATCCCGGTGAGCTCATCAGGTTCACCGCGAGGACGTCCCGCTGCGCCAACCACTCCCGGTTGCGCTGCGCGAGGTCGTCGTTGCGGGCCAGCACCCGCTGTTCCAGCGGGACGGTCACGGAGTTCGCGGAGCAACCGCAGGTACCGCACACGAAGGACTCACCTCCACAGATCTGATGCGCAGTTCCCTGCCGGACAACACTTCCGCGTACGCGCTACCGCACGCGGGGCACAGCACGACCAAAGATTCGGCCTCGTACTCGGCAGCGCAGTCGCGGCAGAGGACGCGGCCGGCCGGCTCCTCGATCACGAGCCGGGCCCCCTCCACGACGGTGCCCTCCGCCACCAGGTCGAAACAGAACCGGACCGCGTCGGCGACCACCCCGGAGAGCTTGCCGATCTCCAGCCGCACCACGGTGATCCGGGCGTCCCCCGAGCGTGCGGCGATCGCCGCGACGACCTCCTGGATGATCGACACCTCGTGCATTCAGCAGATCCTCGGCAACGGGTCGCCGACCAGCACGTCGCAGATCCTCGTGCCGCCGAACCCGGTCTTCAACAGCACCAGTCCGG
This sequence comes from Lentzea miocenica, assembly GCF_033949945.1. Classification (NCBI taxonomy): domain Bacteria; kingdom Bacillati; phylum Actinomycetota; class Actinomycetes; order Pseudonocardiales; family Pseudonocardiaceae; genus Lentzea; species Lentzea miocenica. Next base: position 111,923 of record NZ_JAXAVW010000030.1, on the reverse strand, counting down.
GCGGATCCGCGGCGACCCGCCCGATCACCGCCGCCTGCGCACCGAGCGGATGGCCCCGCAGCGCGGCGAGAGCGCGATCCGTCTCGGCCCCGGCGACGACGGCGACGAAACGTCCCTCGCAGGCCACGTACAGCGGGTCGATGCCGAGCAGCTCCGCCGCTCCGCGCACCTCGGGCCGCACCGGCAGCGCGTCCTCGTCGACGACCACGGCGACCTCCGCCGCCTTCGCGATCTCGTTCAGCACGGTCGCCACGCCACCGCGCGTGGCGTCGCGCATCATCCGCACGCCGGGCGTGGCCGTCAGCAGCACGTCCACGAGGCCGTACAGCGGTGCGGTGTCGGAAACCAGCCCCTCCGCCTCGATGCCGAGATCGCCACGGGCCAACATGATCGTCACGCCGTGGTCGCCGATCGGTCCGGACACGATCACCGCGTCGCCCGGCCGCACACCGGTCATTCCGAAGCGCCGCGCGTGCTCGATCACGCCCACCCCGGCGGTGTTGATGTAGCAGCCATCACCCTTGCCGCGCTCGACGACCTTCGTGTCGCCGGTGACGACGAGCACGCCGGCCGCCTCGGCGGCGGCCCTCATCGACCCGGTGATCCGGTGGAGGTCGGCGACCGGCAGTCCTTCCTCCAGGATGAAGCCCGCGGTCAGGTAGAGCGGCCGGGCTCCGGAGACGGCGAGGTCGTTCACCGTGCCGTTGACGGCGAGGTCGCCGATGTCGCCGCCGGGGAAGAACAACGGGGTGACCACGAACGAGTCGGTCGTGAGCGCCAGCCGGGAGCCGCCGATCTCCAGCTCGGCCGCGTCGGTCAACGGTTCGAGCAGCGGGTTGCGGAACGCCTCCAGGAAGATCGCGTCGACGAGCGTGCTGGTCGCCTTGCCGCCCGCACCGTGCGCGAGTGTGATCCTCTCCTCCTTGACCGCGACACGACGCCGGCGAGCCCGCTCGATGCGGTCCAGCACCTGCTGTTCCCTGTCTGAGCGGTTCATCGGACACTCGCCTCCCACACGCGTTCGCGGGTGAACCGGCCGAAGTTGTAGTAGGCGGCGCAGGCACCCTCCGGCGACACCATGCACGTGCCGATCGGGGTCTCCGGGGTGCAGGCGGTGCCGAACACCTTGCACTCCCACGGTTTCAGCACGCCTTTGAGCACCTCACCGCACTGGCAGGCCTTCGGGTCGGCCACCCGCACGCCCGGCAGCTCGAACAGGCGCTCGGCGTCGAAGCGCGCGTACTCCTCGCGGATCCGCAGGGCGGAGTGCGAGATGAACCCGAGCCCGCGCCACTCGAAGTACGGCCGGAGCTCCATCACCTCGGTGATGACCTTGATCGCCGTCGGATTTCCGTGCCACGGCACGACTCTGGCGTACTGGTTCTCGACCTCCGCACGGCCGTCCCGCACCTGGAGCATGAGCTGATAGATCGACTGCAGCACGTCCAGCGGCTCGAAGCCGGCCACCACGAGCGGTTTCCCGTAGTCCCGCACGATGAACCGGTACGGCTCGCAGCCGATCACCGTGGACACGTGACCGGGTCCCAGGAAGCCGTCGAGCCGCTGGTCCGGTGAGTCCAGGATCGCCTTGATCGCCGGCAGGATCGTGACGTGGTTGCAGAAGACGGCGAAGTTCTCGAGGCCTTCCCTCGCTGCCCTCAGCACGGTCATCGCCGTGGACGGAGCCGTCGTCTCGAACCCGATCGCCATGAACACGACCCGCACGTCCGGCCGTTCCCGCGCGATCTTCAACGCGTCCAGCGGCGAGTAGACCATCCGGATGTTCGTGCCTTCGGCGTTGGAGTCGAAGAAGTTCCCGCCGCTGCCGGGAACGCGCATCATGTCGCCGAACGACGTCATCAGCACGCCCGGAGCGCGGGCGATGTGGATCGCGTCGTCGACGCGTCCCATCGGGATCACGCACACGGGACAGCCGGGGCCGTGCACCAGGGTGACGTTCTCCGGCAGGTAGTCCTCGATGCCGTGTTTGTAGATGGTGTGCGTGTGGCCGCCGCAGACCTCCATGAACTTGTACTCGCGGCCCGGTTCGCACAGGCGGGCGATCTCCGCCGCCAGCGCCCTGGCCTTGTCCGCGTCGCGAAACTCGTCGACGAACCGCATGTCGCGCACCTTCTAGTCGATTCGGGAATCTCGCAGCGCGTCCATCTCGTCCTGGTACGCCTTGCCGAGGGTCTCCAGGAACTCCAGCGCCGACCTGGCCTCTTCCTCGTCGATCCTGGACATCGCGAAGCCGACGTGGATGAGCACCCAGTCGCCGCAGCGGACGCCCTCGTCGACGAGCAGGCCGATGTTGATCGTGCGCCGGACGCCGCTCACGTCCACCTTCGCGAGGTCTGGATGATCGGTGAGGAGTTCGACGACCTCACCCGGTATGCCGAGGCACATGCTCGCTCACCTGCCGTGGTTCGTGACGATGTCCACCACCGCGCCGGCGGCGGTGCCGACCGCCCGCTCGACCGCGGGGCTCAGCCCCATCCGGTGGTCGAGCACCGCGGGTTCGCAGCCGACCAGCACCATCCGGCGTGGCGGGCAGCCGAGCCACGCCAGCAGGTTCAGCACGACGTCCGGCTGCATGCCGTGCGCGTCGAGACAGGGCGTGGCTGTGATCGACGTGTCCAGCTCGACCACGTGCACGGTGCCCGCCTCGTCTCCGCGAACGGTGGCGTCCACGAGAATCGTCAGCTCGTGGTCCAGGCCGGCCAGGTCGTAGGCGAGGTGCAGCCCGCGCACGCCGTAGTCGGCGATCCGCACCCACTCCGGCAGGGGCACACCGGCCAGTCTCCTGACGACCTCGACCCCGAACCCGTCGTCGCCGAGGAACACGTTGCCGACCCCGGCCACCAGCATGCGCTCGGTCACAGCGGCTCCACCTCCTCCGGGCCGAAGTAGCGGTACAGCCCGCACTCGGCCAGCAGGTCGGCGGCTTCGTCGTCCTCGAGCGTCACCGCGAGGTGCACTCCACCATCCACATCGGACAAGACCGTCCGGACCTCGGCGACGCGACCGGCCAGGAACATGTCCTGCGCGTCGGCGCCGCGTGACGGCCGCAGCCGGACCCTGGAGCCCGTGCCGACCTGGGCTCCGCCGACCAGCACGCAACCAGGATCCGAGCTAGGTGGCTCGCCCGTCGACGGCACGCCACCCGCATCCGGTTCCGAGTGGCGCATGGTGCCGTGCAACGCTTCCAGCGTCGACGCGGACAGCCCTTCGACCCGATCCAGCAACCCGGCCGCTCTCGCGTCCGTCGCCCGCACCTGCCGCTTCTCCTCGTCGGTCAGGGTCATGGTGCGCAGGGTCAGCAGCTCGTCGATCTCCGTGCCGTCGAACATGTCACCGTGGCTCTGCTCAGCGATCTCCGGGTGGTCGTAGAGGATGATCGGGGCGCAGAGCACGGTGTCGGAGCGACCTGGCCTCCCCATCAGCACCGGCCACGTCCGCTCGTTGCGGCATCCCCCTGCGGCCGCGACCGCCCAGTCAGGCGGGTCGACCAGCGACAGGAACCCGCCCGCCGAGACCGAGAGCAACACGTGCGCGGCGATGAGCGCGTGCCGCAACGCGTCGTTCCTGGCCGATCCCGGCTGTTCCCACGCCGAGGTGTTCCGGACGTGCACGCGCAGCCGCAGCAGACCGGGCGGCACCAGGTCCGCCCGCAAGGTCAGCTCGCCGGTCAGCGCGTACCGGCGGCGCACCAGCCGCGCACCACCGCCGATCATCTCGACGTCCTCGCCATCGTCCACTTCGAACGGTACGCGGGTGTCCGCGCCGATCAGGTCGGCGAGCCGCAGCACGACGTCGATCTCGCGTTCCACCGCCTCGTCCCAGGTGGTGTGTTCGCGACCGGCCACCGTCACCGACGGCACCGCGCGATGACCCGCACCGTCGGCCACCTCGGCGACGCGTTCCTGCAGCTGCAGGAACCGCGGCCGCACGTGCAGCACCGCGTCCGGGTCCGGTACCACGACCAGCTCGGCCCACGAGTCCGGGTGCTCGCCTCCGTCGGTGAACGACGGAGGCATCAGGACACCCCACTGCCAGCGCAGCCGGTTCTTGGTCGCGGACGCGCGGTACGGGTAGAGCAGGTACCCCTCGTACAGCACGGCGTCCGCGATCGTCCTCGCCAGATCCATCGCGCGTGTCATCGGGACTCCATCGCGGCCAGGGTCAGCTCCCACAGCACGTGGTAGAGCGTCGTCTGCGTTTCCTGGATCCGGTGCACCGACGGTGAAGGCACCACGAAGAGGTGGTCGATGTCGTGCGAGGACGCCATTCTGCCGCCGTCACCGCCCGAGAACCCGATGGTGAGCAGGCCACACCGCCGGGCCTGTGTGAACGCCTGCACCAGGTTGGCCGAGCTGCCACTCGTGGACAGACCGACCGCGATGTCACCCGGACGCCCGAAGGTCGCGACCTGACGGGAGAACACCACGTCGAACCCGACGTCGTTGGACAACGCGGTGAGCACGGCGACGTCGTTGGTCAGTCCGAACGCGGGCAGCGGCCGTGCCGCGCTCACGAACAGACTCGCGAGGTCCTGGGCGTCCGTCGAGCTGCCGCCGTTGCCGAACGCGAGCAGCCTGCCACCGCCGGCGAATCGTTCCGCCATCGCTTCGGCGCAGTCCTCGAGGCGCGCGAAGTCCGCGCCGAACACCACTTCCCGCAGCGCGATCGCGTCCTGGATCTTCTCCCTGGTGGACTCCGCGACCTGGGCCAGCAGCGCGTCCACAGCGTCCACATCGGATGGTCGGGCGGACAGGAACGGGTACAGCGCCTCGGTCATCGGGACATCACCGCGATCGCCTCACCAGCGTGCAGCAGCACCACGTCGCCGACGCTCGCGGTCACCAGCGCGACGCTGACCTCCTCGAGGCGACCGTTCTCCGCCAGGACGATCGCCATGTCGTCGCCGAACAACCGCACCACGGTGCCGGGCGCGGCGAGGTCCGCGCACGTGATGCACACGTCCTCCCGGCACTCAGGTCCTTCGCCGCTCACGCCGCACCTTCCAGGAACACGTGCGTCAGCTCCCACAGCAGGTGGTAGGTGGTGACATGAATTTCCTTGACCACCAACGGATCCGTTGACGCGGTGACCAGCACGTGGTCCGCCTCCAACCGGCCTCCGCCACTGCCGGCCAGTGCGACGGTGAGCAGGCCTCGCTCACGTGCGACCGCCAGCCCGCGCAGGACGTTCTCACACTGACCGTCCACGGACAGGCCCAGCGCGATGTCGGTCCGTTCGCCCAGGCAGCGAATCTGGTGCGCGAACGTCTCGGCGAACCCGGCGCGCGCGGCCACGCCGGTGAGCGTCGCGACGTCGGAGGTGAGCGAGAGAGCGGGCAGGGCGCGTTTGCCGACGATCACCGGGTGGACGAACTCCACCGCGACGTGCTGGGCATCCGTGCTCGGACCGCCGTTGCCGAAGACGAGGAGCTTTCCGCCCGCCCGGAACCGTTCGGCCATTCGATGACAGATGCGCGCGATCTCTTCGGCGTGCCCGGCAAGATCCGCCAAAGACACCGCACGCCGTCGTGACAATTCGTAGAAGCGGTCAGAACGGTCAGTAGCCGGAGCTTTTGCCACGAGCCCTTCTTCACGTCGGAACAGATTCCAACAGCCAGGCCGATTGTTTACTTCACGACCAGGGCACTGCGCAAGCTCGCACTATTCCCGGTGACGAAGAAAGCGTTTTGCGCCGGACAGGCATTAATTCGACGTTCAGCGAAACGGCATGTCTCCGAACCGGTCCTGGACGCGCCGCAGCTCGCGCAACCGGGGTTCGGTCTCGCCGCCGGCCCAGCGACTCACGGTCTTCACGGACACGCCGAGCTGCTTCGCGGCGGCCTCCCGCGTGAGCCCCTCACGACGCAGCACGTCCATGATCCATTCGGCGAAGCTCGTCGGCGTCGCGACCGGAACCTCCGCCGCGGACACCTCTGACCTCGCCGAAGTCGACTCGTCCGGCTGACGGCCAACCGGGTGAACGCACTCGACCACGGACGGGAGCACGTCGAACTCGACCTTGTCGGGGTACGTCCGGCACGAGACCTGGATCTTCCCGGCCGGTCCCGCGGCGGCCAGCAGGACGTCCATGATCGTCCTGTTCAGCTCGCGGTTGTCGTTCTCCGGCAGCAGTACGTCCGACATGCAGCCGCGGATGAAGCCCTGAATTTCCGGGACGGAGGAGGGTCGCGCGGCGAACACCCTCGTGAGCACGACGACGGGAAAGATCTCGATCGACTCGGCCACGCAAACCGTCCCTTCGGCGATCTCGATCGTACAACCCTTCCTCAGGAGAATTCGCGGGCACGGGCGCGGTGGACACTTCTGTCCTGCTCGACGCCGCGACAACATTGTCCGGTCCGATGACAGTTCAGTCTTGCGACACGAACGGGGAAAGGTCTAGCGTTGCGTTCCCCGCCCGCTCCCCGAAGGTTGAGAACAATTCACCTTCTCATGTGTTCTGGGCATTTTTCATCAGGGAGGTGTGCCGGCGATGACGAGGGCCGAGCAGCAGCCCGGCAACCCAGCGCTGGTCCCGGTCGAACCCGAACCCGTGGTGCACGTCCTCTGGATGAACGGCGGCCTCAGCTGCGACGGCGACTCGGTGGCCCTCACCGCCGCCACCCAGCCCAGCATCGAGGAGATCGTCCTCGGCGGCCTGCCCGGACTGCCTCAGATCGCCATGCACTGGCCGCTGCTGGACTTCGAGTGCGGTCCCGACGGTGGTGCGGACAGCTTCATCGAGTGGTGGTACCGCGCCGACCGCGGTGAGCTCGATCCTTTCGTGCTGGTGGTCGAGGGTTCGGTGCCCGACGAGACGAACAAGGAAGCCGGGTTCTGGTGCGGCTTCGGCACCGATCCCGCCACCGGCCAGCCCATCACCACCACCGAGTGGCTGGACCGGCTGGCGCCCAAGGCGACCGCGATCCTCGCCGCGGGCACGTGCGCGGGCTACGGCGGCATCCACGCGATGGCGGGCAATCCGACCGGTGCGATGGGCCTGCCCGACTACCTCGGCTGGGACTGGAGGTCGAAGGACGGGATCCCGATCGTGGTCGTGCCCGGCTGTCCCGTCCAGCCGGACAACCTCTCCGAGACCATCCTGCACCTGCTGTACCAGGTCGCCGGCAACGCACCGATGATCGACCTCGACGAGGCGTTGCGGCCCAGGTGGTTGTTCGAGACCACGGTGCACGAGGGCTGCGATCGCGCGGGCTACTACGAGCAGGACGAGTTCGCGCAGCAGCCCGGCTCGCCCAAGTGCCTGGTCAAGCTCGGGTGCTGGGGCCAGGTTGTCCGGTGCAACGTGCCGAAGCGCGGCTGGATCAACGGCATCGGAGGCTGCCCCAACGTGGGCGGCATCTGCATCGCCTGCACCATGCCCGGCTTTCCCGACAAGTTCATGCCGTTCATGGAGCATCCGCTCGGCGGCACCACCCCCTCGCCGGCCAGGACCCTGACCGGCACCGCCATCCGCGTCCTGCGGGACGTCAGATCGAAGGCTGTGAACCCGGTACCGCGATGACCGCAAAGAACACCGATCTCGTCGAGATGACCTGGGACCCGATCACCAGGATCGTGGGCAGTCTCGGCATCCACACCAAGATCGACTGGGCACAGCGGCGGGTGGTCGAGTGCTACAGCACGTCGTCGATCTTCCGCGGCTACAGCGTCTTCATGAAGGGCAAGGACCCGCGCGACGCGCATTTCATCACCAGCCGCATCTGCGGCATCTGCGGGGACAACCACGCGACGTGCTCGGTCTACGCGCAGAACATGGCGTACGGCGCACGCCCGCCCCACCTCGCTGAGTGGATCATCAACCTGGGCGAGGCCGCGGAGTTCCTGTTCGACCACAACATCTTCCAGGAGAACCTGGTCGGCGTGGACTACTGCGAGAAGATGGTCCGCGAGACCAACCCCGGTGTGCTCGACCTCGCGAACCGCACTGAGGCTCCGCACGCCGCCGTGCACGGCTACCGCACCATCGGCGACATCATGCGCTCGCTCAACCCGCTCGAGGGCGAGTTCTACCGCGAGGCGCTGCAGGTCTCCCGGCAGGCCAGGGAGATGTTCTGCCTCATGGAGGGCAGGCACGTCCATCCGTCCACTTTGTACCCCGGCGGCGTCGGCACGGTGGCCACGTTGCAGCTGTTCACCGACTACCTCACCCGGCTGATGCGGTACGTGGAGTTCATGAAGAAGGTCGTCCCCATGCACGACGACCTGTTCGACTTCGTCTACGCCGCGCTGCCCGGTTACGAGGAGGTCGGCAGGCGGCGGGTGCTGCTCGGGTGCTGGGGTGGTCTCAACGACCCGGAACACTGCGACTTCACCTACCGGAACATGTCCTCGTGGGGGCGGAAGATGTTCATCACGCCTGGCATCGTCGTCGACGGGAAGCTCGTCACGACCGACCTCGTGGACATCAACCTGGGCATGCGGATCCTGCTCGGTTCGTCGTTCTACGACGACTGGGAGGGCATGGACAAGTTCGTGACGCACGACGAGCTCGGCAACCCGGTCGACGCGCGGCACCCGTGGAACCAGCACACGATCCCGAGGCCCGGCAAGCGCGACTTCGGCGGCAAGTACTCGTGGACGATGTCGCCGCGATGGTTCGACGGCGAGCAGCACCTCCCGCTCGACACCGGCGGCGGGCCGCTCGCCCGACTGTGGACGACCGCGCTCGCCGGCCTCGTGCGCACCGACCACGTCGAGGCCACCGGCCACAGCGTGCGCATCACGTTGCCGCGCACCATGACCCGGCCCGAGGCGACCTTCGAGTGGCGGATCCCCCGCTGGAGCAACGCCATCGAGCGCAACCGCGCCCGCACCTACTTCCAGGCGTACATCGCGGCGCTGGCGCTGCACTTCTGCGATCGCGCACTGGCCGAGGTCCGCGGCGGGCGCACGGACACCTGGTCGGAGTTCACCGTGCCCGACGACGCGTTCAGCTGCGGGTTCACCGAGGCGGTGCGCGGCGGTCTCTCCCACCACATGGTGATCCGCGACGGCCGGATCGCGAACTACCAGCCGTACCCGCCGACACCGTGGAACGCGAGCGTACGGGACAGCTTCGGCACGCCCGGCCCCTTCGAGGACGCGGTGCAGAACACGCCGATCTTCGAGGAGAACACCAAGGAGAACTTCAAGGGCATCGACATCATGCGCGCGGTGCGCAGCTTCGACCCGTGCATGCCCTGCGGCGTCCACATGTCCATCGGCCAGGGGACGACGCTCACCAAGATCCACACGCCGCACGCGTTCGGTGGCGCGCCGTGACGCACGATGTGGAGAACGCGGGCGAGAGAGTCGAGGAATTGCTCGCCATCCTGCGATCGGGTCAGGACCGGGAAGTCGCGGAAGACCTCGTACGGGTGCTGATGGACCTGTACGGCAACGGCCTCGCGCGCGTCGTCACGATGCTGCGCGAGCACGACGCGGCGTTGCTCGGGGCCATCGCCGCGGACGATCTCGTGGCGAGCCTGCTCGTGCTGCACGACCTGCATCCGGACGACACGTGTGCACGGATCCGCCGGGCGCTGGCCGGGCTAGGCGGCCGCTTCGGCGACATCGAGTACCTCGGTACCGACGAGGACGGTGTCGTGCGGTTGCGGCTCTCCGGCGGTGGTTGCGGAACCGGCGGACCAGCGGCGGCCCGGGTGGCCGAACGGGCGGTTCTCGACGCCGCCCCCGAGGTCACGGCCGTGGAGATCACGACAACCGCGGCCCTGCTGCAGATCACGGTGGGGCCGCCGCCGGGGTGGAGCGTGGCGTCATGAGCCCTCACAGCCTACGGCGCTTCGCCGGGACGCCGAGCGTCCTGCGGGAGCAACGCGCCGCACGGATGGAACAGGTGGAGCGGTGCGAGATGTGCAGCACGCCGGTCGCATCGCGGCACGGGCACGTGGTCGACGTCCGGCGCCGCGCGCTGATGTGCTCCTGCCGCGCGTGCTTCCTGCTGTTCACCAGGAACACGATGCACCGGACGAGGTATCGTGCCGTGCCCGAACGCTACCTGCGGGATCCGCAGCGCCCGGTGACCGCGGTGGAGTGGGAGGAACTGGGCATCCCGGTGGGCGCGGCCTTCCTGCTGCGCACCGACACGGGCATCACGGTGTTCTACCCGAGTCCCGCCGGTGCCACCGAGCGCCCGCTCGACACCGGCGTGTGGAACGGGCTGGCCGAGGCTCATCCGCTGCTGACGACCGCCGAGCCCGACGTGGAGGCGATCCTGTTCCGCCGCACCGAGAACAGCGTCGACTGCTTCCTGGTCCCGATCGACGTGTGCTACCGGCTGGTCGGCACGGTCCGGCTGTACTGGACCGGTCTCGACGGTGGCGACCAGCTGCACGAGCACATCGACGCGTTGTTCGCCGAGATCAGGGACAAAGCACGACCATGAACCCACTGCACTTCGAATGTGTTGGCGCACAAGCCAACCCGTACGCCGCAGTGCCCGCCATCACGCTGCGGCTGCGGATCACGCAGGGCTCCGGCGAGCTCGTCGACGCGGTGGCCCTGCGCTGTCAGATCCGCATCGAGCCACACCGCAGGCGCTACGCGGCCGACGAGGCCCGGCGGCTCGTCGACCTGTTCGGGGACACCGGCCGCTGGGCACGCACGCTCAAACCGGTGTCGTTCGCGACGCTGTCGACAATGGTGCCTGGCTTCACCGGGAGCACCGTCATCGATCTCGACGTGCCGTGCACCTACGATCTGGAGGTCGCCTCCACCAAGTACTTCAACGCGCTCGACGCGGGCGACATCCCGCTGCTGTTGTTGTTCAGCGGCACGGTGTTCGGCACCCACGAAGGCAGGATGCGCGTTCAGCAGGTGCCGTGGAGCAACGAAGAGTCGTTCTCGTTGCCGGTGAGCGTGTGGCGCGAGACCGTCAACCTGCACTTCCCCGGCAGCGCCTGGTTGCGGGTGCGGCAGGACACGATGGACTCGTTGCAGCGCTTCAGGTCCGAGCACGCGTTCGCCAACTGGGACGACACGGTGGCCGCGCTGCTCGCGGCGTCCGGGACGTGAGCACGGAGGTCGGCCGGGATCTCCGGGTCGTAGGAGTCGTGCAGGGCGTCGGCTTCCGGCCCTACGTGCACCGGCTGGCGACCCGGCTCCGGCTGTCCGGACGCGTCGGCAACGACATCACCGGGGTGTTCATCGAGATCGAGGGCGCGCCGGAGAACGTGGCGGAGTTCCTTGCCGCGCTTGCCCGCGACGCTCCCCCGCGGGCACGGATCGACCGGGTCGAGGTGTCCGAGTGCACAGCACGCGGCCTGACCGGCTTCGAGATCATCGCGAGCAGGACCGGCGGAGCGCGCGCCACGCTGGTGCCGGCGGACATCAGCACGTGTGCGGACTGCTTGCGCGAGCTGTTCGACCCGGCCGACCGCCGCTACCGGTACCCGTTCGTCAACTGCTCCCACTGCGGTCCCCGGTACACCATCGTGCGCGGCATGCCGTACGACCGGGCGCGAACGACCATGAATCGCTTCCCCATGTGTGCGACCTGCCGGTCCGAGTACGCCGATCCCGCGGATCGGCGCTTTCACGCGGAGCCGACCTGTTGCCAGGACTGCGGTCCGCGCCTCTACCTGGGTGAGAGCACGGATCCCCTGGCCGAGGCCGTGGCACGACTCGCCGACGGGCAGGTGGTGGCGATCAAGGGACTCGGAGGCTTCCACCTCGCCGCGCTCGCCGCGCATCCCTTCGCGGCGGCCGTGCTGCGCACCCGCAAACACCGTCCGGACAAGCCGTTCGCGGTGATGGTGGCCGATCTGCCGCAGGCGGCTGTGCTCTGCGAGGTGGACGATCCAAGCGCGTGTTCGCTGAACGACACCCGGCGGCCGATCGTGCTGCTGCCCCGCCGCGCCGGCGCACCGGTGGCGGACGCGGTCGCGCCCGGAAGGAGCGAACTGGGCCTGCTGCTGCCGTACACCCCGCTGCATCACCTGCTGCTGCGGGATCTCGGCGAACCGATCGTGCTCACCAGCGGCAACGTCTCGGACGAGCCGATCACCTACCGCCACGGCAGGTCGCTGGCCCGCGTGGCCGACGCCGTGCTCACCCACGACCGGCCGATCCGCTCCCCCGCCGACGACTCGGTGGTGCGCGCGGGCAGGATGCTGCGCCGCGCCAGAGGGTACGCACCGGAACCGATCACCCTGCCCGTGCGCAGTCCCCTGCCCGTCCTCGCCTGCGGCGCGGACCTGAAGAACACGTTCTGTCTCGTGCGTGGCGAGCAGGCGTTCCTGTCACCACACCTCGGCGACCTCATCGACCACGCGACGTTCAGGTCCTTCACGAGGAGCGTCGAACATTTCGTGCGGTTGTTCGGCATCGCACCCCAAGTCGTGGCCCACGACCTTCACCCCGACTACCGCTCCACCAGGTACGCCACCGAGCTCCCCCGCGTCGACCTGATCGGTGTGCAGCACCACCACGCCCACGCCGCGTCCTGCCTGGCCGAGAACGGCGAGACAGGACCGGTCATCGCGGTCGTGTTCGACGGCACGGGCTACGGACCGGACGGCACGATCTGGGGCGGCGAGTTCCTCGTCGCCGATCTCCTGGGCTACCGGCGGATCGGGCACCTGAAGCCGGTGCCCCTGCCCGGCGGTGCGACCGCGATCAGGCAGCCGTGGCGGATGGCCGCGGCATACCTCCCGGACGTCCGCCTTCCGGTGGCGCACCGCAACGAGTCGCGCTGGGGACCGGTGGTCGCGATGGCGCGCAACGGGGTGAACGCACCGCTCACGTCCAGCGCCGGCCGGCTGTTCGACGCAGCCGCCGCGCTGCTCGACGTGCGGGACGTGATCACTTACGAGGGCCAGGCGGCGATCGAGCTGGAGCAGCGCGCCGATCCGTCCACTTCGGACGGCTATCCGGTCAGGACCGACGGCCTTGTCGTGTGCGGAGAGGACCTGCTGCGTGCTCTCGTCGCCGACCTGTGCGCGGGAGTCGATCCGGGAGTGATCGCCGCCCGGTTCCACAACGGCGTGGCAGACGCGGTCGTGGCCTGTTGTGCCACCGCGCGGGAGGAGACCGGGCTGACCTCTGTCGCGCTGTCCGGCGGGGTGTTCCAGAACGCGCTGCTGCTGCGCCGCACCGTCGACGGCCTGCGGCGCATCGGGTTCCGGGTGCTCACCCACCGCCAGGTGCCCCCGAACGACGGCGGCATCAGCCTGGGCCAAGCCGCCGTCGCCGCGAGCCTGCTCAGTTGTGCATCCTGAGCAGCCTGCTGTGCAGCTGGTCGTGCACTGCGTCCACCGCTTCCTCGAACGTGGCCGCCTCCGCCTTCGCGACCACCGGCGTGCCGTTGACGTCGAGGTTCACGTGCACGGTGATCGTGCGCGGCCCGGTCGCGGCGAGCCGGACGTGAGCGAACTCGGTCAGCTCCGGCGAGTAGCGGGCCAGCGGGGTGATCTTGTCGTGGGCGTACTTCCTGGCCTCCGTCGCGATTCGGCCGTCCAGCTCGACCACGACATTGCCGATCTCCGCCGCGCCTGCGTGCTTCATCTGGACCTCCATGCGAAGTGACATCAGCACTTTCGCTCGTCCGGATCCCCGCTGACAGGTCCGAAAGAGCCGGGTGAGGAGGGACCTGGGTCCCTGGTCCCCGATCCCGCGCCGACCTGGCGCTCGACGTGCCGGCGTTTCCTCCGGGTGCCATCGGACGTCATCGCGAACGAGCCTGGTCCCTGTTGTACGAGGACCTGAGGCCCTGTCTGTCCACCCCACACCCGTTCGACCCTGACAGGTGAAAAAGACCTCTGGGAGTGATGATGAAGATCGACGAGCTGATCGCCAAGACAAAGGATTCTCTGGAAGCGAAGAAGGTCTACGCCGAGCCGTACGAGAAGGACGGGATCACCGTGATCGCCGCCGCCACGCTCTCCGGCGGATCCGGCGGTGGCACCGGGCGAGACGAGAAGGGCCAGGAAGGTGAAGGCGGCGGCTTCGGCGTCATTGCCAAGCCCACCGGCGCGTACGTCATCAGCGACGGAAAGGTCCGCTGGGAGCCGGCGGTCGACGTGAACCGGCTGGTCGCCACCGCGGGCGTTGTCGCCATCGCCGCTCTCTTCGTCGCGCTGCGCATCGTCAGGGCGAAGGCCAAGCCGCGATGACCTCGGCGCGTTGGTTGTTCCTCGCGGTTGTGGTGCTCGTCGTGACGTCGTGCGCGGCCGGTCCCAACGTGGTGTCCCATGTGGACCCCGTACAGGTCGCGGGTTTCTGGAAGGGACTGTGGCACGGGCTGATCTACCCGGTCACGTTCTTCATCTCGCTGTTCACCGACAACGTGAACATCTACGAGGTGCGCAACAACGGCAACTGGTACGACTTCGGCTTCGTCGCCGGGATCGGTCTGCTGCACACCGTGACCAGCGCGGGCGGTCGCAGTTCGAAGTCGCGGCGCAAGACCTCACGACTCAAGGAGACCTCATGAAACCCCAATCCCGCATCGTCGTCGGAGTGGACCCGTCGCCCGCCGCGAAGTCCGCCCTGGCCTGGGCCGTCGAGGAAGCGAAGCGCACCAACGCTTCAGTGGTGGCGATGTCCGTCAGTCAACTCAGCCCGGCATCCGCCGGTACACACCGCAACGAGCTCGCGGCCGCGGTCGACGCACTCGGTACGGCGGCCGACGGCGTGAGGATCGACCAGGAGGTGCCACAGGGCCAGCCCGGCCCGGTCCTCGTCGAACGTTCGGCGGACGCCGACCTCCTGGTGGTCGGCGACCACGGCCACCGCAGGGCGGGCGTGCACGTGATGAGCTCCGTCACGACCCACTGCCTCAGGAACTCCCGCTGCACGGTCGTCGTCGTCCCGTTGGAAGGAGCGCGCCATGGCGGTCCTCTCATGCTCCGGCCTGAGACGCCGGTTCGATGACGTCCTGGCCGTCGACGACGTGTCGTTCACGATCGAGGAAGGCGAGACCTACGGGCTGCTCGGCCCCAACGGCGCCGGCAAGACGACCACGATCTCGATGATCACCGGTGTGCTCGAACGCGACGCGGGCGAGGTGTTCATCGACGGCGTCGCGATGTCGACGCACGCCATCGCCGCCAAGCGCCTGGTCGGGTACGTGCCGCAGGAACTCGCCCTCTACCCGGACCTCACCGGCAGGGAGAACCTGCGGTTCTTCGCCAACCTCTACGGTGCCGGTCGCAAGCGGGTCGATCTCGTCCTCGACGTGGTCGGCCTGGCCGAGCGCGCCGATGATCTCGCCCGCGAGTATTCGGGAGGAATGAAGCGGCGGCTCAACGTGGCGATCGGGCTGCTGCACGAACCACGACTGCTGGTGCTCGACGAGCCCACCGCCGGGGTCGATCCGCAGAGCCGCAACCAGATCATCGAGAACGTCCGCGCGCTCGCCGCCCAGGGCATGGCCATCCTCTACACGACGCACTACATGGAAGAGGCCGAGCGGCTGTGCGACCGGGTCGGCGTCATCGACTCCGGACGGCTGATCGCGGAGGGGACGCGCCGCGAGCTGGTCGAGCGGCTCGGTGAACACGACCGGATCTCGTTGCTGCTGGACGGGGATCTCGCGCACGCCAGCTCCGTGCTCAGTGCCATCAGGAACGTGCGGGGAGTCGCCACACACGGGCAGGGCCTCGAACTCATGGTCGACGACGCACGAGAGTGCTTGCCCGCCGTGCTGTCCGCGATCTCCACCAACGGCGTGGTGGTGCGGTCGGTCGAGGTGACCGAACCCAATCTGGAGACCGTGTTCCTGCACCTGACCGGCAAAGCGCTGAGGGAGTGAGCCATGCGCCACGCACTGCTGATAGCAGCGCGCGACCTGCGCGAGCGAGCCCGCGACAGGACCGCGTACGTGCTCGCTGTCCTGTTGCCTCTCGGGCTCGCCGGAGTGTTCACGCTGATCCTCGGCAACGTCGGCGGCGACAGCCAGATCTTCCGGTACGCCGTCGCGGACGCCGACAGAGGTGTGATCGCCCAGACGTTCACCGACGACGTGCTGAGGCGTGCGGCGGCCTCCGGCGCGATCGAAGTGCGTACCGTCTCGTCCGAACAGGAAGCCAGAGCCCTGGTCGAGGACGGCACGGCCACTGCGGCGTTCCTGCTTCCCACCGGGCTGACCGAGGACGTCCAGGCAGGCCGGGGCGTGCGGATCGAGGTCGTCGGCGACGTCGACGCGCCCACCGGTACCGGCATCGCACGATCACTGGCCCAGGCCTACACGGACCGGCTCGCCGCGGTCCGCACCGCCGTGGCCGCGACCGTCCATTCAGGAGTGACGACCGCGCCCGCGAAGCTCGCCGCGGCAGCGGCGGCAGCGCTGCCGTCGGAGGTGGTGGCCGAGGACACGACGGGCCGCAGACAGCTCGACGCGAAGACCCAGTACGCCGCCGGCATGGCGATCTTCTTCCTGTTCTTCGCGGTGCAGCCGGGGGTGACGGGCCTGCTCGACGAACGCCGCAACGGCACGCTCGCCCGGCTTCTCGCCGCGCCCGTGCGCCGCTCGTCGATCCTGGCGGGCAAGCTTCTGACGAGCGTGGCCGTCGGCGCTGTGAGCATGGCGGTCCTGGTCGTGGCGAGCTCACTGCTGATGGGCGCGCAATGGGGACGTCCCTTGGGCGTCACGCTTCTCGTGCTGTCCGGGGTGCTGGCCGCGACCGGCGCGATGGCGGTGGTCGCGGCGATCGCGAAGACGTCTGAGCAGGCGGGCGGCTGGCAGGCGATCGTCGCGATCGTGCTCGGCGCGCTCGGCGGCGCGTTCTTCCCGGTGAACCAGGCGGGTGGACTGCTGGAGAAGCTCAGCCTGCTGGCACCGCATCGCTGGTTCATGCGCGGCTTGGCGGATCTGGCGGGTGGAGACGTCAACGCGGTGCTGCCGTCGGTCGCGGCGATGACCCTGTTCGCGGTCGTGACGGGTGCGGTCGCGCTGCTGCTGTTCCGGAAGGTGGTGCGACCGTGAAGGTCCTGTCGATCGGCTGGATCAACGTGCGTCGGGCACTGCGTGACCGCACGGGCCTGTTCTTTCTCGTGGCGCTGCCGTTGATGCTGGTGTTCATCATCGGTGCGGCGTTCGGCGGCGCCACGACGCCTGTGGTCGGTGTGGTGGGCCAGGCCGGTGCGCTGAGTGCGGACCCCGCGGTGCGGGTGCGGGCCTTCCCGGACGAACCGGCCTTGCGCGCAGCGGTGGAGCACGGCGAGATCAGTGCGGGACTCGTGCGGGCGGGTGACGAGACGCCACGGCTGCTCGTCCGCGCCGACCGGACCGGTCAACAGCTGCGGATGCTCGTGACAACGTCGGTGACCCGCGAGGCCAACCGGCTCGCGGCAGGTGAGTTCGTCGCCGAGCAGACCGGTCTCGACCGCGCCAGCGCACTGTCCGTTGTGGACTCGGTGCGGGTGGAACCGGTCGAGGTGCGGGTCAGCACCACCGGTCAGGCGCTGTTCCCCGAGGGGTTCTCGGGGTTCGACCTCGGTGCGGCGAACCAGCTGATCGTGTTCACCTTCCTCAACTCCCTCACCACGGCCGCCTTCCTCGTGGAGACCCGTTCCTTCGGCATCACGCGGCGCATGCTCGCCACCCCGACGCCGGCACGGGTGGTCGTGGCCGGTGAGGCACTGGGCCGGGTCTCGATCGCGTTGCTGCAGGGCCTGATCGTGCTCGTCGGCTCGGCGTTGCTGTTCGGGGTGCGCTGGGGTGACCCGCTCGGCGCCGCCGCGTTGCTGGGCGCGTTCGCGCTCGTCTCCGGAGGCGCCGGGCTGCTGCTCGGGGCGGTCTGCCGCACTCAGCAGCAGACCACGGGTGCCGGCATCCTGCTCGGGCTCGGCCTGGCCGCGTTCGGCGGGTGCATGGTGCCGCTCGAGTTCTTCAGCCCCACGCTGCGGACGGCCGCGTTCGCGACCCCGCACGGCTGGGCCAACGATGGCTTCGCGGCACTCACCAGGCGCGGCGGTGATCTGTTCACCATCGCGCCGCATCTGGGCGTGCTGCTGGGGTTCGCGGCCGTGCTGTTCAGCCTCGGCGCGTGGGCGCTGCGTCGCGCCGTGACGCGATGACCAGTTCAGCGATCGCCTTGCGCAGCGCCTCCGCCAGCACGTCGACGTCGGAGGTGCTGTCGCGGTCGGCGGTGATGCCGATCGCCATCCTGTCGGTGTACGACAGCACCGCGACACCGGTCCTGATCCGGATCGCGATCGGCACGTAAGGCAGGATCTCGACGATCCGGCGCCCCAGCACCCTCAGTGGCTTGCGTGGACCCGGAACGTTCGTGGTCACGGTGACGACGCTGCGCTGCGGCATCATGGCCCCGAGCCGGACGCTCCAGGCGAGCGGCGCGAACGGCTCGTGGCGCGCCAGCTGGGTCAGCGCCTGACCGGACTCGGCCTGATGTCCCTGCTTGGCGTCGGTGAACCGCTGGCGGACCTGGGAGAGCGCCTCGACGGCACTCTCCGCGTCGACCGGCAGGAACGCGAGCCGCAGGCTCACCTGGTTGTCCAGTTTCCGATCGCCGCGGACCGACACCGGCACCATGGTCCGGACGCTGTGCGCTGACGGCCGTTCGCCGCGCTCCAGCATGAGCGCGCGGTAGGCCTGGGTGATCGCTGCCAGCACGACGTCGTTCACAGTCACGCCGAAGGTGTGTGCGACCTCCTTCACCTCGGGCAACGAGGTTCGCACCACCCGGTAGAGCCGGGGTGAGCCGATCTGCCCGAACAGCGACGACGGGCGTACCGGCAGCAACGACCACGCGAGCGAAAGCAGACCGCCGACCAGGTCAAGCGGTGCACGCACCACGTTGGCCAGCAACGAAAGCAGGCTCGTGGCCGGGTCGTCGCCGGGAGACTCCGGTGCGGGCGCGTCGCCGTACATCACGTCGTACAGCATCGTGCCGCTCACACCGTCCGCCATGCAGTGGTGCACCTTGGCCAGAACGGCCCATCGCCCATCGGCGAGGCCCTCCACCATCCAGTACTCCCACAACGGCCGCTCACGGTCCAGGCGCTGCCCCATGATCCGTGCGACCAGCGCGCACAGCTCGGCGTCGCCGCCCGGCGCGGGCAAAGCAGTGCGGCGCACGTGATAGGTGAGGTCGAACGCCGGATCGTCCTGCCACTCCGGTGTGCTCAAGTCCAGCGGCGTGCGCACGAGCTTCTGCCGGGCACGAGGCAGCACCGGCAGCTTCGACCGCATCAGTGCGAGGAACTCGTCATGGCTCGGTGCCGGTCCCTCGACGACCGCCACCGAGGCGATTGCCAGCGACGCGTGCGGATCAGCGTCCTCGACCTCGAGGAACGCGGCGTCCAACGGGCTGAGCTGGTCCATCCACCCAGTGCAGCACCAACGGGTTCTACCGCCCACAGCCCAGCGTCCTGCTCTCCCCGAGCCCTTCGGCCCTGCCCGCGCGGGCGGTGGCCATCACGCTGAGGACAGGACATACCAGGCGACGAGCACACCACCGGAGTTCGTCGCGAGATGCACCACGGCGGGGCGAGCACGCCGCGGCCGGTGTGCCGCCAGAGCACCGACCAGGATCCGCGTTCGCCTCGTCATGTCACACCGCCACGAGCGAGCGGAGGACCTGGACACCGGAGGTCGTGAGCACAGCCGGTGCCGATGCGCCGACAGCCGCTTCACGGGCAGGGCGGAACAGCCCGCCGGTGAACAGCTCGACCGTGGCGGTGAAGTCGCACCACAAGCCGTCGACGCTCAGACTAGGAGCGCGTCCGCACACCAGCTCGCCACGTCCGTCCGCGATGGCCTGCAACATGCCCCGGTGCCGCACTGTGTAGCCGTTGATGGTCATTTCGCTCCCCTTTCCGTGCGTTTCCGGCAACTGCGGTGAGCCTGCCTATCCCCTCAGACGTGACGCAGAACACAAAGTGGAGAGTGATCCGGGACCATTGCCGCGGACACGGCGGACCTCGGTCTCTGCTCCGGTAGCGAGCCAGGTCGGGACGCTGGACCTGTGAACACAGGATTGCCTTCAGTTCCGCTTGGGCGCGTGCGCGGGATCGGAGTGGGCGCCCACTGGTCGACGATCGTCGCCGTGCTGGTGATCGCCCAGGTCGTCGCGGTGTCCGTGGTGCCGCAGGCGGCTCCGGGCCACCCGGCGGTCGTCTACTGGATCGCCGGCGTTCTCGCGGCGCTGACGTTCATGCTGTCGCTGCTGGCCCATGAGCTCGCGCACGCTTTGGTCGCGCAACGGCTCGGTGTCGGCGTCGAGCGCATCGACCTCTGGCTGCTCGGTGGCGTGTCGAGACTCGCAGATCCTGGGCGGTGCGACCGCCACCGCCGCCGCGGTCGGAACCGCGCTCGCAGGTGCGCTCCTGAGCCTGTTCGCACTGTACTTCTTCCTCTACGACGGAGACTGGTTGTGGCGCAATGCCGTGCGGATCGTGCCGATGGGCATGCGCAAGCGTGTCGACGGCACCGGCAGGCGTGTCTTCCACGCTCTCTCCGGCTTCACGAGGGCAACGCTCGCCGTCGCCCTCGTGGACGCAGTGGCCATCGGCACCGGGCTCGCGATCATCGGTGTACCAATGGCGATTCCGTTGACATCGTTGGTCTTCCTAGGCGCTTTCGTGCCGTATGCGGGAGCATTCGTAGCGGGCTGTGCCGCCGTGCTCGTCGCACTCGTGACCGGCGGCCCGGTCCCCGCGCTGCTGGTGCTGGCGCTCACTGTGGCGGTCCAGGAGCTGGAAGGCGATGTGCTGCAACCGTTCCTGCTCGGCAAGGTGGTGAGGCTCCACCCGTTGACCGTCGTGGTCGCGGTCGCGACCGGCGTGGTGCTCGCGGGGTGTTGTCGGGGCGTTGTTCGCCGTGCCGGTCGTGTTGACCGCACGGGAGATCTGGCATCGGGAGGATGACGGCCATGGCGGTGACCGGAAAGCAGAAGCAGGCGCTGCGCTCGCTGACGACTCGCGGAGTGCTGTCGGCTGAGCAGGAAAACGCTGTGATTGCGGCACTCGAGGACACCGGTGTGCCGCCACGCATCGCCGACCGCGTTGCCGAGATCGCCGCCTATCTCGGCGGAGGGCTGGTGCTCGGCGGCGCCGCACTGGTGCTCGGGGTGTCCTGGGAGAACCTGACCAGGTTGGCCAAGGTCGGTGTGCTCGGCGCAGCCACCGCCGCGCTTGTGATCGCCGCCGTCGTCGTGGCAGGCGGGTTGTCGGCCGTACGGACCGTTTCGCATCGTCGCCGGCGGGTGGTGAGCACGTTGTTCGCTCTCGCAGCGGTGACCAGCGCCTTCACCGCGGGCACCGCGGCGAGCTCACACGAGTTCGTCGTGGGTGCCACGACAGGTCTGCTCGTGGCGGTCACCGCGTACGTCCTCGTGGCCACGGTGCTCGCCTATCTGACCGTGGCAGCAGCGGCGATCTGCGCGGTCATCGCGTGGATCGGTGAGCTGGCGCCCACCAGCGCGCTCCCCGGCGGTGCCGCGTTGTTCGCGCTTGGTGTGGCCGGCATGTTTCTGTCTCTTGTGGACGTTCTGCGGCCGAAGCAGCTCGCGCTGGCCGTCGGTGCCGCGACGGCGCTGTTCGGTGCGCAACAACCGTTGAGCGGCGATGCACCGGTGGCTTACGCGCTCACCGCCTGCCTCGCGTTCATCTGCTTCGTCACCTACTTCAGCGTGCACTCGACGGTTCTGCTCGTGGCGGGTGTGGTAGCGACGACCGTGGTCGTGCCCGAGGTGGTGTGGGATCTCACCGATGGCGCGGCGAGCGGCGGCGTGCTCCTCCTCGTGGCGGGTGCGGTGCTGCTCGCCACCAGTCTGGGCAGCACGTGGTTGCGCCGCACTCGATGAGATTTGGCCACTTGGGCTGCCACCCTTCGCAGCAACAGACTGCTGACATGAGTGACAACCGAAGATCAGTGGTATCCGCTCTCCTCGTCACGGCGGGCCTGGTGATGCTCTGGCCGACCGGGATCGCGGCGGCTCAGCCACCACAGTCGTGCAACGGGCTGACCGCCACACAGGTCGGGACGAACGGCGACGACGTGCTGTTCGGAACGAACGGTCCAGACGTGTTCGTCACGCTCGGCGGCGACGACGTCGTGTTCGGTCTCAACGGAAACGACACCGCCTGTCTCGGAGCAGGCGCCGATGAGTTCTTCGGCGGCAACGGAAACGACTGGGCCACCGGAGAAGCGGGCGCCGACACCCTCAACGGCGAAGCGGGCAACGACACGCTCCTCGGCGGAGAGGGGCCTGATCGACTCGACGGCGGCGCGGGCAACGACACCCTGAACGGCGGCGCGGCGGCGGACAACGTCGAAGCCGGCGCGGGCGACGACATCGTCAACGCGGGCGCGGGCGCTGACTCCGTCAGCGGTGGCGACGGTGCCGACACGCTCAACGGACAGACCGGCGCTGACCGGATGAACGGCGGCGCCGGAAACGACCGCCTCAACGGTGGTGCGGGCGTTGACGACCTCGACGGTGGCGCCGGAAACGACATCGTCAACGGCGACGCGGGCAACGACACGCTCACCGACCCGGCCGGGCTGGACGTCGGAGACGGCGGCGCAGGTCAGGCCGACCGCTGCGACTCTCGCTTCGAATCGCTGTCCAACTGCGAAATCATCTTCTGACAGCCTCCGTCAGGCCGGGGATGCGCACGGCTGCACCACGACGGAACGCACCCCCGGCACGGAGGCCGCCAGGACGGACGCGGCCAGTTCTTCCCCACGGTCGTGGAAGGTTCCCAGCACGGTGGCCGAGCAGCTGCCGAGCCACCTCCCCGATCGGCATGTCTGCGTCCACGGCCACGACGCGCGGGCTCATCGCGTCCACGACCCGCTGCGCCGCGCCCGCAGCTGCTCACGCAACAGGTCTTCCCCTGACACCAGGCCGACCAGCTCACCGTTGTCGCCGACCACCGGCAGAGCGGCGAAACCGTGCTCCGCGACTTCCTCGATCGTCGTCTGTGGCGACACAGTCACCGCCGGCGCGGACATCACGTCGAAAGCGCGCACCAGAACCACCTCCGTCCATTCACAACAAGCGTTTCGCTCATCGGTGCCGCCGCACACCGTCAAGTGGCGCGGCTCCCGAAGACGTTGGACTCTGCCCCGCTCGCCATAGGCGGCCGACCCTCAGGTTCATGACATATGAAGTGAAACTCACCGAACTGGCCTCCGTCGTCACCTGCCACCAGCGAGTGCGCACCACAGCGGCCGGGATCGCCGGCACCATCGGCAGAGGTCTCGAGGAGCTCTACGAGTTCGCGGGGTCCTCCTCGGTCGCACCGGCAGGACCACCACAGCTCGCCTACCCCGACCCTCTCACCGGCGGAGTTCGAGCTCGACCTGTACCTGCCGATCTCGGGCACGACGGTCGCACGTGGTCCGATCGACGTCGTCGTCCTGCCCTCGGGACCGGTGGCGCAGACGTTCCACCGCGGCAGCTACGACACCATCCCCGCCGCGTACGAGGCCGTGTTCGCCTGGATCCGCGAACACGGCCTCCATCAGGCAGGTCCGCCGCGCGAGCTCTACCTCACCGGGCCGGACACGGCGACCAGCGCCGACGACTACCTCACCGAGGTGGTCGTGCCGTTGCGCCGGGACTGACCGGCCGTCAGCGCGGCCACCAGCATCACCACCAGGCCCAGCAACAACATCACGCCACCACCGATGATCAGGCCGATCGACGCCGGTCGCAGCGCGGGTACCTCGGCCTGCGCTGCGAGGCGGGTGTCGACCACCCGCGTGCGGTCGGCGTTGAGCACCACCGCCGTCCAGCTGCCCTGCTCGACCCGCCAACTCACCTCGCCGGTACCGGACGCGGCCCAGAAGGTCTGCGCGGCGGGATCGGCCGGTGCGCCGCCGTCGCGGTGCCGATAGCTCACCCGCGATTCGGCCTTGCTCACCTCGTCGTGCTCCACACCGGACAGAAAGCGCGTGACGTCGTCCGTCCTGCCGATGCCGATGAACACGTCGTCCGTCTTCAGACGGACCTCTCCGAGCCAGTCGTCCGCGAGCACCCAGTCCGCGTCTGTCCAACGCAGTTCCAGCGTGCCGAACTCCAGCGCATAACCCGTGCCGCGGAACGACTCCGAACCGGTGCTGAGGAATCCGGCCGAGTCGCGTTGCGTCGAATCGGCCCAGAGCCCGAACCCTCCGGTGCCGCCGACAGCGCCGCCAGTGATCATCAGAAGTGCGCCGATCACGACCGCGATGACGCGTCCTGGCGTCCAGCCGCGACTTCCGGGAGCAGGGGGCGGTGCCTGATCGATCGTCGTGGTGCCCGGCTCGTCGCCGCCCGAGTCGAACCGGAACGGCGGATAGGTGTCCGTCATCAACCCGGCGTAGGCGGCCACGCGCAACGCCCAGCGGTCCATGCCGAGCACGAAGTCGAACAACCCCTTCGGGTACCGGCCGGTGAACAGCAGCGCGACCCCGGCGAAGAACGCCATCAGCCCGACAAGGCCGCCGCCGGAGTTGTAGACGGTCTCACCGGTCTGGTAGGCGACATAGCTTCCCCCACCGACGAAAACTCCGACGATCAGGTAGTGCGGGATCGCGAGAAGCCACCACTTCACCAGGACCAGGCCGCGCGAGAGGTGTTCCGGATACGTGATGTCGAGCGTGGCCGGGTAGTCCGGCTCCGCTCCGAGGCTGAACGGCGGGTAGCGGTCGGTCGCCAGCGCACCGTAGGTGTAGTAGGCCACGCGCCAAGACCAGCGCAGCACGCCGACGTTGAAGTCGAACAGTGCACGTGGATAGCGCCCGGTGAACAGGATCGCGAAGAACGCCACCACGCTGAACACCACGAACCCGAGCCACAGGAACGCGAGCACCAGGTAGTGCGGTATCGCGAGGAACCACTTCACCAGCCACAACCACCGGCTCAGGCCGGGGTCGAGCCGCGCGTGCACATGCACCGGATAACCGGTCACAGCGGTAGTCATCGTTGCCTCCCTACGTCTCGTCGCTCGCCGAGTGCTCGTTCACCGGGATCACGACCACCGGCGCCGACGAGTGCCGCACGCAGTGCATGCTGGTCGAACCCATCACGATCTGGCGCAGTCGATGCCCGGTGTGCGAGGCGACCACCAGCAGAGCCGCACCCTTCGACGCCTCCTCCAGCACCTCGGCCGCGTCACCACGCAGGCTGAGCCGCTCGATCTCCGGCTGCTGCGGCCTGCCCTCCAGCGCTGCCTTCACGGCGCTGTCCACGAGCGCTTCCGATTGCCGCATGCGCTCCTGCGCGCTCGTCTCGTTCCAGTCGACCATCGGCTCGAAGGTCCACGCGTGCACGACGTGCAGCGGGCAGTTCCGCACGGTCGCCTCGTCCATCGCCCAGCGCAAAGCCTGGCCGGAGGCGGACGTCCCGTCGACCCCGACGACGATCGGTGCGTTCTCGGTGGTCATGGCAGCTCCTCATCGACACGAATCTCGATCTCCGGCGGTTGCCGGAGCGTGTTGTGAACGGTGCAGTGGTTCGCGACCGCCTGCAGTGCCGCTTTTTGTTGCGGCGTCAGCGTTGCGTTGACGTGCACGGTGACGTGGATCCTGGCCACGCGGGCCGGCCGGTCCGCCGCCATCGAGTACTCCGCGTGCACGGTCAGCCCGTCGCTCGGCAGGTGATGGCGACGCAGGAACGTCCCTGAGTAGTGGGCGACGCAGGTCCCGAGCGACGCCACGAACAGCTCGACGGGAGACGGCCCCCGGTCACTGTCCGGTTGGTCGGTGTGCAGTTCGTGGGCGCGCAGGCGGATCACGAACTCGTCGTCGCGGACGTGCTGGACGGTGAGCCGTTGCGGCATCACGTTCATCAGGGCGCCTTCACCACGACCACGGGGCAGCTCGCGTGGTGCACGCAGTAGGCGCTGACCGAGCCCAGCAGCAGTTCGATCGCCGCGTTGTGGCCGCGGTTGCCCACCACGAGCATCCGGGCATCCCTGGACATCTCGACGAGCAGCTTCTTCACGTCGCCCTCGATGAGGATCCGGCGCAGGTCCACATGACCGACATCCGCCGTCGCCGCGTCGAGCGCGGAACGGTTCGCTGCCTCGATGCTCGCCGCGTCCAGTCCGGAAGCGGTGGCCTCAGGCACCATCATCACGCCGTAGTCCATGTGCCACACCGAGATGGCGTCGATCGGGCAGTCGTGCCGACGTGCTTCCTCGACCGCCCACCGAAGTGCTGCGGCACCGGCCGCGGACCCGTCGACACCGACCACGATCGGACGAAGTTCGTTGTCGCTCATGTACTTCAGCGTGGCGGGCCGAGTACGTGGTGGTCAGTGGCCGGGGGCCTGGGCGCCTCGGGACCTTCGTCCTTCAGCTGGCCACCTGCGTGCCCCGCACGCCGGGCACCGTGCGCACGAGCGCTTCGACCACCTTGCGTTCAGCCTGGTCGGAGAACGGGCCGGACACGCTCACTTCGCCGTCCTGCACCGAAACCGTCCAGCGCGGATCGCCGCTGTACGCCCGCAGCGCCGTGTCCACCCGCGCCGCCAGCACGGCATCGGCCGGAGTGAGGATCCGCAACAGATCGCTGCGACTCACCACACCGACCAGCAACTGCCCGTACGTCACGATCGGCAGGCACCGCAGCCGCTGGGCCAACATGGTCTCGGTGAGCTCCGCAGGCGAGGCGGTCATGGGCGCGCTGATCACAGATCCGCGCATCACCCGCGAGACCGGTTCGTCCGCCGTCTCCGGGGACATGCCGGCCAGCAACAGGTCGGCTCCGGAGACGATTCCCACCAGCCTGTCCTCGTCGTCCACCACTGGCAGTGCGGAGAACCCGTGGTCACCCAGCATCGCGCTCGCCGCTCGGACCGTAGTGCTCGGGTTCACCGCGACCGCCGGGCTGGACATCACATCTGCTGCGTTCATACTGCTGAGGGTCTGCCCCGCACCGGCGCTTCGGCAGTGCGGTAGGCCATGCGTGCGAGGTGACGTTGGTCCTAGGTCACTTCGGTGCGCGAACGATCGCCAGCGGGCACGGGGCGTGGTGCACGAGGGCCTGACTGGTCGAGCCGAGCAGCACACCCGTGAAGCCACCGTGTCCGTGACTGCCGACGACCAGCAACTGCGCCTCGGCTCCGCAACGCATCAAGGCCCGCGCCGGCCGATCACGCAGCACCACCCGGCGCACCTCCACATCAGGGTACTTCTCCTGCCACCCCAGGACGCCCACGTCATGTTCTCCAGCGGACGACTGCCGTCGTCGACCACGACCACGGGATGCCGGTGATCCGCGACAGCGGGATGCGCCGCGAGACTCAGTCCGCTCATCCCTCCACCGGCGATCACGATGCGCGTCATACCCACACTCTCATCACCGATCCACCGCACGGGAACGGCATTGAGCCCACCAACCTGAGGACCTTCGTCCCTGCGGTCAGCAGCGTTCGTCGGGGCACCGTTGGGGCATGAGCACCAAGCTGACGACCAGCGTCTGGACGACATGGTTCATCTGGGTGACCGCCGGCGAGTTCGCCGGCTTTCTCGCCCCTGCCGTTGTCGGTGCGCTGACGTCGTCGGGACCGGTGCTCGTTCTCGCAGGCGTCGCGGAAGGCGCGGTGCTCGGCGCGGCGCAGTGCCTCGTCCTGCGTCGCATCGTCCCCAGGTTGAACGCTCGGGACTGGATCGTCGTCACCGCCCTGGCCGCGGGCTTCGCCTGGGCGGTCGTCTTGCTCGCCGTCCACTACGGGGAGCCTCTCGGCACACTGCCACTGGCGGTGCTGGTGCCCTTGTCCGCGGTCGCCGGCATGGGCGTTCTGCTGTCCATCGGTATCGGGCAGTGGCTCGTGCTCCGTCACCACGTCGATGGTGCGTTCAGGTGGGTGTGGGCCACCGCGGTGGCCTGGTGCGCGGGCCTGATCGTGTTCACCGCCTTCACCACTCCCCTGTGGCAGCCCGGCCAACCTGCAGCGCGCATCGCTCTCATCGGCGCGTTGGGAGGCCTTCTGATGGCAGCCACCATGGCCGCGATCACCGGTGCGGCCCTCGCCCGTCTCCTGGGCCGGCCTGACATGTGAACGGGTTTCCAGGACCATGGTCCCGACTCAGTCACCATCCTGGGTCTCTGTCCCGCACGACGCCGCCGGACGATCGTGGAGGCATGCGACCTGGTGTGGTGATCGAAGACGGCTCCCTCGTGACCGAAGCGACCGCAGAAACGTCCGCGTGGCGGAACTTCCGCGCAGGGCGGTGGTGTGACGACATCGACGTGCGAGGCTTCATCCAGGCCAACTGTTCGCCATACGAAGGCGACGCACAGTTCCTGTCCGGCCCGACGCCACGCACGACCGCGATGTGGAACCGGCTGAGCGCGATGTTCGTCGACGAACGCGCCCGCGGCATCTACGACGTCGACACGCACACCCCGGCGTCCATCACCGCGCACGCACCCGGCTACATCGACCGCAAGCACGAGATCATCGTGGGACTGCAGACAGACGCGCCGCTCAAGCGCGCGATCATGCCGCAGGGCGGACTGCGCATCGTGGAATCCGGCCTCAAGACCTACGGCTACGAACTCGACCCGCAGGTGCGGGAGATCTTCACGCGTTACCGCAAGACGCACAACGACGGCGTGTTCGACGCCTACACCACCGAGATCCTGCGAGCTCGTCGCGCAGGCATCATCACCGGACTTCCCGACGCCTACGGGCGAGGCCGGATCATCGGTGACTACCGCCGCGTCCCGCTCTACGGCATTGATCGGCTGGTGGCGGCGAAGAGAGTCGAACGCGCGGCGCTCGACATGTCGTGGTCCACAGAGGACATCATCCGAGAACGCGAAGAACTGGCCGAGCAGCTGCGCGCGCTCGAGGAACTGCGCTCGATGGCCTCCTCCTACGGCTACGACATCTCCAGGCCGGCCGCCACCGGCCGCGAAGCCGTGCAGTGGCTGTACTTCGCCTACCTCGCCGCGGTGAAGGAGCAGAACGGCGCCGCCATGTCGCTGGGCCGCACGTCCACGTTCCTGGACGTGTACCTGCAGCGTGACCTCGACGAGGGCGTGCTGACCGAACGCGAGGCACAAGAACTCGTCGACGACCTGGTCATCAAGCTGCGGATCGTCCGGTTCCTCCGCACACCCGAGTACGACCAGCTGTTCTCCGGCGACCCGACCTGGGTCACGGAGTCCATCGGCGGCATGGGCTCCGACGGCCGTCCACTGGTCACCCGCACGAGCTTCCGCTTCCTGCACACCCTCTACAACCTCGGCCCCGCACCGGAACCGAACCTGACCGTGCTGTGGTCACCGCGTCTGCCCGAGGGATTCAAGCGTTTCTGCGCCAAGGTCTCCATCGACACCAGTTCGATCCAGTACGAGAACGACGACCTGATCCGCCCCCACTTCGACGACGACACCGCCATCGCGTGCTGTGTCTCCGCCATGCGCGTCGGCAAGCAGATGCAACTCTTCGGTGCCCGCGTCAACCTCGCCAAAGCCCTGCTCTACGCGATCAACGGCGGCCGTGACGAGATGACCGGCGAGCAGGTGGCGCCGGCGTTCCCGCCGATCACTGCCGAGTACCTCGACCACGAAGGAGTGCGGGCCGCCTTCGACAAGATGACCGACTGGCTCGCGAAGACCTACGTCGAGGCGCTCAACGTCATTCACCACATGCACGACAAGTACGCCTACGAGCGCATCGAGATGGCGCTGCACGACCATCCGGTCCAGCGTCTGCTCGGCTGCGGCATCGCCGGCCTGTCGGTGGTCGCGGACAGCCTGTCCGCGATCAAACACGCCCGTGTTCGCGTGATCCGCGACGACACCGGCCTCGCGATCGACTACGTCATCGAGGGGGACTTTCCGAAGTACGGCAACAACGACGACCGCGCCGACGCGATCGCCGTCGAGCTGGTCGAGGACTTCATGCGGAAGGTGCGGCAGTACCCCGCGCACCGCGGCGCCGTGCACTCCCAGTCGGTGCTCACCATCACCTCGAACGTCGTCTACGGCAAACACACCGGCAACACCCCGGACGGACGCCGCGCGGGCGAACCGTTCGCACCAGGCGCCAACCCGATGAACGGCCGGGACCGGCACGGACTCGTCGCCGCGGCGTTGTCCGTGGCGAAACTGCCCTACGACCAGGCGCAGGACGGGATCTCGCTGACCGCGAGCATCACCCCGACGGGCCTCGGCCGCACCGAGGACGAGCAGGTGACCAACCTCGTCGGCGTGCTCGACGCCTACACCGACGCCGGCGGGTTCCACCTCAACGCCAACGTGCTCAACCGCGAAACCCTGCTCGACGCCATGGCGCACCCGGAAAACCACCCGCAGTTGACCATCCGCGTCTCCGGTTACGCGGTGAACTTCGTCCGGCTCACGCCCGAGCAGCAGCGCGACGTCATCAACCGCACCTTCCACGAGTCGCTGTGACCACCGGATCGGTCCACTCGTGGGACATCGCCACCGCGGTTGACGGACCGGGCACCCGCTTCGTGCTGTTCCTCAGCGGGTGCCCGCTGCGCTGCCTGTACTGCCACAACCCCGACACCTGGCACATGCGCGACGGCCACCGCATGACCGTCGACGAGGTCATGGACGAGGTCGCCAAGTACCAGCGGTTCATCGAGGTGGCCGGCGGCGGGCTGACCATCAGCGGCGGAGAACCCCTGCTGCAACCGGACTTCACCGCCGAAGTCCTGCACCGCGCCAAGCAACTCGGCCTGCACACCGCGCTCGACACGTCCGGTTTCCTGGGCGTGCGAGCGTCAGACGAGCTGTTGGCCGACACCGACCTGGTCCTGCTCGACATCAAGTCCTGGGACCCGGTCACCTACCGGCACGTCACCGGCGGTGAGGTCACGCCCACATTGGAGTTCGCACGCCGGTTGTCCGCGCTGCGCAAGCCCATGTGGATCAGGTTCGTGCTCGTGCCCGGCCACACTGACGCCGAGGACAACGTCGCGGGCATCGCGTCCTTCGTCAGCACCCTGGACGCGGTCGAACGCGTCGAAGTGCTTCCGTTCCACAAACTCGGCGCGCCCAAGTACGCCGCGCTCGGCATCCCGTTCCCCCTGGAGAACGTGCCCACGCCCGACGCCGAGCTGGTACGGCGCGTTCGCGGCCAGTTCGCTGACCGCGGCGTGCCAGCGCACTGACACGGCTCGGGCGTAGTGCTCAGGTGAGCGGCGACGGTGTCGGGAACCAGGGTGGCGACGGGGAATCCGCTCCGCGACGGAGCCGAACGGTCCTGCGACGACAGGCCTGGAGTCCCTGGTCCGGAGTCGAGGCCAACCGCATGGTTGAGGTTGTGACCGTTCATCTTCACGAGCAACGCCGCGACACACCCTCGCGGCCAGTGATCCATCTGCAGCTGCAAACTGACCGTCAGGCCCTTTTCGCATCCCGCGATGCCTGACGCGGTGCTCGCCGATGTCGCCGTTTTGACACCTGACGGCGTGCGCCGGATACGGGGCGTGGGTCGGACGGCGCACGCGGCAATCGAGCAGATGCGGCTGCACGACAGGAGGTCACCGTGACAGGCGCGGCACGAACCAGATCTCGCACAACGGCGCGTCGCGGCCGCTACCTCGCCGGCGCACTGGCCGACGTCACGCTGCTGGTGCTGATCAACGTGTCACCGGGGTGGCGAGCCGTCCCGGTGCTGACCGAAGCGGCAGCCGCAGCGGTGATCGTGGTGGACATCTCCCTGGCCATCGCACTGGTCGTCAACCTGCTCTGCCTGGTTCGTCCCCGGCGCCCGCTCACCGCGGTGGGTGACGTGGTAAGCACGACCGCGGGGCTGGTGGCACTGATCCGGACGGTCCAGGTGTTCCCCTTCGCGTTCGCGGACCCGACCGCCGACTGGGCCACCATCGTGCGCCTGACACTCGTCTCGATCATCGTCGTCGTGTCCATCGCACTGCTGGTGCAGTTCGTGGTGCTGATGCGGATACTCGTCTTCAAAGAGGTGCCGGATCGACGGGACCTCGGTCCCGGTCGCCCAGGCCCAGGACCGCGCCCTGTTCCATGATCGATGCGGACGGCAGCGCGCTGTGCACACGATGCAGTCGACCCGACTGCGGACGACCTTGCCAGGTCGGGTCCTACGGCTCTGAGCAAGCTGCACGGGCTGAAGCACCGTAGAAGTCATGAGGACAACCAAAGTCGTGGGATTGGCAGTGGGCGCCGCCGTCGCGGCGGTGGCGTCGTATCCGCTGTTGTGGCGCGAGTGGTGCCGGACCTGGGGCGCGACCGAGGACGAGGCACTGGCCACGTTGCCCGGTGACGATCTGCTGCTCCGGCCCGACCTGCTGACCACCCGCGCGATCACCGTCGAGGCGCCTCCCAGCCGGATCTGGCCGTGGCTGGTGCAGATGGGCAGCGGGCGCGGCGGTGCCTACACCTACGACTGGATCGAGAACCTGTTCGGCCTGAACATGCACAGCGCCGACGAAATCCTCCCGCAGTTCCAGGACCTGCGGATCGGTGAGGTCCTGCCGGTCGGAGAAGGCGGCCCGAAGCTGCTGGTGGAGGTTCTCGAACCCGATCATGCTCTCGTGCTGCGTTCCGACGACGGCCGGTGGGTCTGGGCGTTCGTGCTGCACGAGATCCCCGGCGGCACCAGGCTGATCAGCCGCAACCGCATCGCCGTCCCCGACGCCTCGCCGCTCGTCCGGTGGTTCAACCAGCTCGTGATGGAGCCGGGAAGCCTGGTGATGGAGCAGAAGATGTTGCGCGGCATCAAACAGCGGGCCGAACGGCGTCTCTGATGATCGACCGGACGAGCTCCGACGACGTGGTGTCGCTGGCCTCCGGCATGCAGGTCGGCGCCGTGGTGGTGCTGGAACGGGATCCCGGCGGCGTCGAAGCCCTGCTCGCGGACCGCGTCCGGACTGTTCCGCGGCTGCGCCGGCGTCTGGTCCAGACGCCCCTCGGCTGTGGTCGCCCTGTCTGGGTCGACGATGCCGGGTTCGACATCTCCAGGCACGTACATCGGGTGGTCTGCACGGCTCCTGGCGACGACGCGGCACTGCTGGGCATCGCCTCCTCGCTGGTGACTCGTCCGTTGCCCCACTCGTCACCACTCTGGTCAGCGACGCTGGTCACCGGGCTGACAGAGGACAGGGCGGCGCTGATCCTGGTCTTCCACCACGTCTTGTCCGATGGGATCGGCGGTCTGGCCGTGCTGGCCAACCTCGTCGACGGAGCACCCGCTGTCGAGGCCACCCCCTTTCCCACTCCTGCGCCTTCCCGCCGTGAACTCGCGAAAGACGCCTGGGCGGCCCGGCTGAGACTGCCTGGGCACAACTCGTTCACCGGGCTGCAGTGGCCGTCACTCGGTTCACGTTGCTCCCTGAACCAACCCACCGGACCACAGCGGCAGCAGACCATGGCACGGACCAGCGTCTCCAGGCTGCGTGCTGCCGCCCACCGCTGTGGGGGCACGGTCAACGATGCTCTGCTCACCGCCGTCACGGGCACCTTGGGCACGGTGCTGAACGGTCGCGGTGACCACGTCGACGAACTGGTCGTCTCGATTCCCGTGTCGACGCGTCGCTCGACCACCGCCGCTCACCTCGGCAACAGGACCGGCGTCATGCCCGTCGCACTGCCGACCGGCGGTGACACCTGGTCACGTCTGACGAGAGTCGCCGCCATCACCCGGTCACACAAGAAATCAATCACGTCAGTCGCGCCCATCTTCCGGACGTTGAAGGTCCTCGGGATGGCGGACTGGTTCATGAACCACCAACGCATGGTGCACACCGTCGTGACCAACGTGCACGGCCCTGACCACCCGATGCGCCTGGCCGGCGCGCCGGTCGTCGGCCTCATCCCGCTGTCGGCCACCACCGGCAACGTGACCGTGGCGTTCGCGGCCCTGTCCTATGGCGACGCGTTCACCATCACGGTGGTCGCCGATCCCGAACACGTACCCGACCTGCCCATGCTCACCGAGGCGCTGCAGGCCGAGCTCGACCTGCTCGGCTGAACGCCTCGCGTTCCTGCTCGAGAAGTGGTCAGGAGGCCCACCACCTGGGCAGGTCCCGCACGGCGCGGCTTGCCATGATGACCAGATGGACGTGAACGAGGTACTGCTGCCCGGCGTCGGCCTGCGTTACGAGTTCACCAACGCCGACGGTGACCGCATCGGCATCGTCGCGCGCCGCGAGGGCAACTTCGAGGTGATCCGCTATGCGGCAGATGATCCAGACGAGGCACAGCCGCTGTTCCGCCTCACCACCGCCGAGGCCGACACAGTCGCCGAAATCCTCGGCGCGCCGCGCATCGCCGAGCGGTTCGCCGACCTGACCAGGGAGGTGCCAGGGCTCAGTGCCGGACAGGTCGTCGTGCCCGCCGCATCCGCGCACGCGGGCAAACCACTCGGCCACACGCGAGCCCGCACCCGCACCGGGGCGTCGATCGTCGCGATCGTGCGCGGCGAGGACGTGATCGCCTCCCCCATGCCCGAAGAGGTGCTGTGGGCAGGCGACGTGCTCGTGGTGATCGGCACTCACGACGGCATCAACGGCGTACGCCGGATCATCGAGGCCTGACGGTGCACACGTCTCTCGCGCTGCTGCTCGAACTCGGCGTCATCCTCGTCGGGCTCAGCGTGCTCGGGGCGGCCGCGAGACGGTGGTCGTTCTCCCCCGTCCCGCTCTACCTGCTCGCCGGTCTCGCCCTCGGGAACGGCGGCATCGCACCGGTGCCCGCCGCCGGCGCCTTCGTCGAGGTCGGCGCCTCCATCGGCGTCGTGCTGCTCCTGCTCACCCTCGGACTCGAGTTCAACACCGCTGAGCTCACCCACAGCCTGCGCCGCCACGTTCCCTCCGCGGCACTCGACCTCGTCCTCAACGCAACGCCAGGACTGATCGCGGGATGGCTGCTCGGCCTGCCGTGGCCCGGCGTCCTCGCGCTCGCGGGCGCCACCTGGGTCTCTTCCTCCGGCATCATCTCCCGGCTGCTGGGCGACCTGCGCCGTCTCGGCAACCGCGAGACACCGGCGGTCCTCGCCATCCTGGTGATGGAGGACTTCGCCATGGCGATGTACCTGCCTGTGCTCGTGGTGCTGGCCTCCGGCGGCAGCTGGTGGCAGGCCCTCATCGGAGTGGTCATCGCGATCGCCAGCGTGACCGCGGCGTTCACCGCGTCCCACCGCTGGGGCCACCACGTCAACCGCTGGCTCGCCCACCCCGACGACGAACAGCTCATGCTCCGCGTCCTCGGCACCACCCTCGTCGTCGCGGCACTTGCCGAGCTCGTGTCAGTCTCGGCGGCGGTCGGCGCGTTCCTCGTCGGACTCACCCTCACCGGCGCTACAGCCGAACGAGCACGCGCCGTCCTCGCACCCCTGCGCGACCTGTTCGCCGCGGCGTTCTTCCTCGCCATCGGCTTCGCCGTCAGCCCGGCCCAGCTGCTCCCAGCGCTGCCCGCCGCATCCGCACTCGCCCTGGCAGGCATCCTCACGAAGATCGCCACCGGCTGGTACGCCGCCCGCCGCGACGGCATCGCCCCACGCGGCCGCCTCCGCGCCGGCACCGCCCTGATCGCACGGGGCGAGTTCTCCATCGTGAT
The DNA here is from genome assembly GCF_033949945.1 of Lentzea miocenica. Lineage (NCBI taxonomy): Bacteria > Bacillati > Actinomycetota > Actinomycetes > Pseudonocardiales > Pseudonocardiaceae > Lentzea > Lentzea miocenica. The sequence goes on along the minus strand of NZ_JAXAVW010000030.1, from coordinate 76,406 downwards.
CATGAGCCTGGCCGGCGCCACGAGCCCCGAACTCGGACCTGTGGTCACCGCGTACGTCCTTCTCCTCGCCACGATCGGACCGCTCATCACCCGCTGGTCCAGCGACTGGCTTTCACCACGACGGCCCAGAGGACTGAAGAGCTCATGAAACGAACAATCTGCACTGAGGGGCACGACGATGCCCATCGCTCCCCCGCCCCGTAGACTGGCTTGCGCCAAGCCAAGCACGGCACCGGCACGGGCGGCCATCAGCACCGGTGCCACGAGCGACATCGCGGCCCTCTCCAGATGACCGAACGGGCGTCACCGGTGTTCGCCGTCGCCGCACACGCCCGCGACCGAGGCGAGTGGCACGCCCCCACCGGCCCGTGGCTCGTCTCGCTCGTCGACCTCCTCCACCGCGGTGCGACCGCAGACCGATGACGCATCCCACACACGGCATCCCGCCGCGCCGCCCGAGGCCGTCGATGTGGTTACGACGGACTTGAACACCGACACCGACACATGGCGCGCCAGGTGCGCAGGAGCATCACCGCTGACCTTGAGCGGTTGCGCGACTGCCCGGAGTCGTGAGGATCATCTCTCCCGGTTGTAGGACTTGCGGCGGCGCACCAGAAGCGCGCCGCCGATCCCACCTTGACGCCCCTGATCGTCGACGACTCGTTCTGCCCGACCCGCCAGGTCCTGCCCTGCTGGTGGCCGCACACGCGTGGGCTGGAGTACTGCCGGTCCGGGTAGGCCGGCAGGGGCGCTCGGCAACAACCGCCGCCACGGCAAGGCGGATTTCGACAGCGACGTCACCAGGCTCCACCATGCAGGGTCCACGACGCACCCGGTGAGACCGAGCGGTGGCACGCGGCTTCTCAGCGCGTCACGTCCACATCAGTACCTGGCTCAGTGCCACGTTCCACTTGGTCCCAGCTGATCCTTACGCGGTCACTTCCTGGCCCGCGTGGCGGTGAGTCGACCTGTTGAGTCCTTGACCGGGGCATACCGGTCCGCTGAGCAGGGGTTTGCGCTGGGCCCGCATTTACGGCATCTTTATGGGCGGAGCGCCGGGAAGCCTGGTCGGCCCGTTCGTCACAACACGGTGGCGGCGGATACACGACTCGAGGTGCCATGCCCCGGATTCGATCTTCCTCCGTTCTCTCCCTTCCCCGGTCCGGCAAGACGGGACATCCGCCCGAACGCTGATCCACGCGTTCGTCCGGCTTGGTGGGCACTCGGTCTCGGGCTGCCCTTCTTCTCCTGTCTTGCAAGGCGTTCACGCCGCTGGACCGCTAGGGGTGAGGTGTGTCGTGGTTGTGGTTCCCCGCATGATTCCCATGGTCGACAGTCCGCACGTGGCTGTCGCGCTGGCTGCGCGATGGCGCCGAGCCAGAGTGCTGGTCCTGGTCTCGATGATGGGTCTGCCCGCGTTGCTCGGGTTGATCTGCCTGACGTTCGCGCTGCTTCCCCTGCCGGATGTCTCCACGGTGACGTGGGCGGTGATTCCCGTCGTCGTGGCCACGTTGTCGGCCTTCGCTCTCGTGACGTGGCTGCGTCGCGACGGTCTCACCGATCCCGCCTCTTGGCTCCCGGCGACGGTGCTGATGACCAGCAGTCAGGTGGTGCTCGGCGTGGTGCCGGGATTCGGCATCGCCATGCGTTCGGCAACTGGAACCGCGTTGGTGTTGAAGGCGTTGCTCGCGCTCGGAGTTGTGAGCGCGGGTTCGGCGTGGTCGCTCGCGCGGCGGGCGTGCCGTTCGTTGCTCGCCTCGCCGGTAGCCGAACTGGGCTCCACTCCGCTTCAGCTGGAGTTCCGCAGTTCCTTGTCCCGCATCGTCATCGGCGCCGATCGAGTCGACTGGACCTGCCGTACGGCGGGTGGGCGACTCGATCTTGGCGTATCCTTCCGCAACCTCCACGCCATCACGGTGGCGAGCGCCGACGACGCCGCGATCGTGTTGGTATTGCACACTTCCTCCGGCCGATGGAGGGTTCCCGCACGTGAAGCGGCCGCGGTGTGCGCGGTGCTGCGCCAGCGGAAGGTCTGGTGGGAGCGGCGCGCCGAGGCCGCGATCGAGCAAGAACGTGCTCGTTACCACGAGATGTTGCGACTGATCGGCGCCGCGAAGGCGACTTCGTCCACAGAGGACGGATCAGTCTCGGTGACGGTGAACGCGGACGGGGTCGCGACCGGCATCGAGTTGACTGAGGGAATTCGCGGGAAGAGCCCGCAGCTCATCTCCGCGGACCTCATGGCGTGCATCGACCAGGCGCAGAAGACCGTCCGCAAGCAGGTCCAGCACCTCATGGTCACGCGGTACGTCACCAAACAGAGGAAGGAAGAGCTGCCCGTTCTCGCACAGCGGGTCTCCGAACGGATCGCAGCGTGAAGCCCGGCGTCCGCAAAGGAGTGTGACTGCGTTGCCACGCAGGCGATCGGCCAGAAAGGTAGCGGACGACGTGCCCGCGGAGTTGCCGCTGTTCGTCCAGGCGCTCCGCGAGATCAGCCTCGCGGGACGGACGCTGTCGGCCAAAGAACGGCACGACCTGCACAACATCGGTGCCGACGCGGCGGAACGCGGTGTGCCGCTGCGCGAGCTGATCGAAGGACACCTCGCCGAGATTTGGCGATCATGGGCGACCTTGCCCGGTGTGGACGCCGCCACGAACACCGCTGCTCTGAAACGAACCGGTGAAGCCGTGTTCCGGGCTGCGGAGGACGCCGTCGGTGAATTGGCCAAGGGATATGAGGAGACCCAGCGCTGGACCGTGCGCAGGGACGAGTCGCTGCGTCGCGAGTTCATCGACGACCTGCTCACCGGACGCGATCTCGGCCAGCTGGCGGAACGCGCCGAGCGGTACGGGCTGCAGCTCGCCGGCACGAACGTCGTCGCGGCGGCGTGCTCGTCGCAGCCGTTCCTCGACTCCGGCGCGGCGACGACGAGCGTTCAGGCGGCGATGAGCCTGCGGTTCAGCTCGCGCCACGTGCTCGTGACCGCACGCGAGGGCCTCCTGGTGTGCGTAGTCCCGCACGACCTCACGGGCGCTCCTGAGGAGTTCGCGCGTCAGGTCGGCGAGATCGTAGGACGGAACTCCGCATGGCGGGTCGGTCTGGGTCAGCCGCAGTCCGGTCCCGGCGGCGCGGTCCGTTCCTTCGAGCAGGCGCGCAACGCTCTCGACCTCGCCGAACGGCTCGACCTGGACCAACGGTTCGTCAAAGCCGCAGATCTCCTGGTCTACCAAGTGCTCCTGCGTGACAGCGCAGCGCTCGGCGAACTCGTCACCGCCGTGCTCGAGCCGTTGCGCGGGGCACGTGGTGGAGCTGAACGCCTGCTGGACACGCTGGAGGCCTACTTCGCCTGCGGGCGGATCACCACCGCCACCTCGAAGGCACTCGGCATCGGCGTGCGCACAGTCACCTATCGCCTGAACCGCGTCCGCGAGCTGACCGGCTACCGCGCCGACGATCCCGCCCAGGCGTTCACGCTCCAGGTGGCGGTGCTCGGTGCGCGCCTGCTCGGCTGGCAGCGACCGGCTCCGTAACTGCCGAGCGCCAGCAGACAACGGCGGTCCAACTGGCCGGGCGGACGCCTGTCCACCGGACGGAATCGGATCCACGATGGTGAGGAGACGTCGTGCGTTAGAGGCGTACCTCCGCCTAGGGAGGGTCGCACCATGGAGCTCTGGCTCATCTGGCTGATCATCGCGCTGGTGCTGGCCATCGCCGAGATCTTCTCGCTCACCGCGGCGCTCGGCATCCTCGCCACAGCAGCGGCCGCTACAGCAGCAACGGCGGCGATCGGGCTGCCGGTCGCCGGCCAGCTCGTGGTGTTCAGCGTCGTGTCCGCCGCAGGTGTCGTGCTCGTCAGGCCGTGGGCGCGGCGAATGATGCTGCAACCACGGCTCGAACGGTTCGGCGTTGACGCGTTGATCGGTAGTTCGGCCTACGTCGTCCGCGAGATCAATGACCACGAGGGAATCGTGCGGCTGCGCGGTGAGGACTGGACTGCCCGCCCGTACGACGGATCCCTCGTCATCCCCGCCGGAAGCACGGTCGACGTCCTGCACATCGACGGCAGCATCGCCGTCGTCTACCCACGGGAGTGAGCCCATGTCCACACTGCTCGTCGCCGGACTCGTGCTCGCGATCTTCGCGGCGTTCACCGTTCTGCGCGCTGTGCGCATCGTGCCGCAAGCACGTGCGCGCAACGTCGAACGCCTGGGCCGGTACCAGCGCACCCTCACTCCCGGCCTCAACTTCGTCATCCCCTACATCGACCGCGTCTACCCGCCGATCGATCTGCGCGAGCAGGTGGTCTCGTTCCAGCCGCAGCCGGTGATCACCGAGGACAACCTGGTCGTGCAGATCGACACGGTGCTGTACTTCCAGGTCACCGATCCCCGCTCCGCCGCCTACGAGATCGCCAGCTTTTTGCAGGCGGTCGAACAGCTCACCGTCACCACCCTGCGCAACGTTGTGGGATCCATGGATCTGGAGAAGACCCTCACCTCGCGCGACACGATCAACAACCAGTTGCGCGGCGTGCTCGACGAGGCGACGGGCAAGTGGGGCCTGCGGGTCAACCGCGTGGAGATCAAGGCCATCGATCCGCCGCAGAGCATCAAGGAGGCGATGGAGAAGCAGATGCGGGCCGAGCGCGACAAGCGAGCCGCGATCCTGACCGCCGAAGGCCAGAGGCAGTCGCAGATCCTCACGGCCGAGGGCGACAAGCAGGCCGCCGTGTTGCGCGCCGAAGGGCACCGGGCCGCTACCATTCTCGAGGCGGAGGGCCAGTCCCGCGCGATCGACCAGGTCTTCCAGGCCGTGCACCGCAACGATCCTGACCCCAAGCTCCTCGCCTACCAGTACCTGCAGATGCTGCCCCAGCTCGCGCAGGGGCCCGGCAACACGTTCTGGGTGATTCCGAGCGAGGTCACCACCGCGCTGCACGACGTCTCGAAGGCGTTCTCCGAGGCGCTGCCGCGATCGGCCGCGGCCCGGACCGACGACAACGCCGTCGATGCCGCAGCCGCACAGGCCGAGAAGGACGTCGCCCAGGCGAGCAAGGCGGCCGCCGAAGCGGTCTCGGACGCCGCGGACGCCGCCACACCGGTGAACGCGCTGCGCCCGGAACTGGCGGGTCGCTGAGGGCGCGGACAGTCGGTGGCGAGTTCGGGAGGTGCGCGACGATGGGGTTGCCAGAGGACGAGCAGCGTGAGTTGGACGCCATCGAGCAACGTCTCGCCGAGGACGATCCCAAGTTCGCCGCCAAACTCGTCAGGACGCCGTCACCGCATCACCGGTTGCCGCGGCGCGTGCTGAAGCTGATCGGCCTGCTGTTGATCTACGTGGTCGGGCTGGTGGTGGTCATCACGGGCGTGTCGCTGTCGTCGATCGTGGTGATCGCGCTCGGCGCGGCCGTGACCGCGTTCAGCCCGGTGGCCATCGTCGTCCAGACTTGGCGCACCCGCGGAAACGACGAGCCATCAGGCTGATCCGCGTTCCGGCCAAGATCACATCCACGGGGCTCGATGCCTGATCGTGGGGTACGGTCGGGCTGTTGCCGTGACGGGCGGCATGGTGTGCCGGGAAGTCTGGTCGGCGATGCGGCCGACGACACCCGGAGTGTGCTGTGGAACCCGTGAAGACCCGGCTGTTCAGCCGTGCGTCCTGGCCCGAGACCAAGCGCATCGCCGACCTGCTTCGCCTCGAGACCGTCGGCGGCGTCATCATGCTGGTGGCGGCGGTGGTGGGCCTGGTGTGGGCCAACTCGCCATGGGCGTCGATCTACGAGACGTTGCGCTCGGTGGAGATCGGCCCCGAATCGCTGCACCTGCGGCTCAGTCTCGCCGAGTGGGCGTCCGACGGCCTGCTGGTGATCTTCTTCTTCGTCGCGGGCCTGGAGCTCAAACGCGAGTTCGTCGCGGGAGACCTCCGCGATCCTCGTCGTGCCGCGGTCCCGATCGCGGCGGCGTTCGGCGGCGTCCTCGTACCGGCGTTGATCTACACCGCGGTCAACCTCGGCGGCGGCCCCTCGTTGTCCGGCTGGGCCATCCCCACCGCCACCGACATCGCGTTCGCACTGGCGGTGCTCGCGGTGATCGGCAGGTGCCTCCCGTCTGCGCTGCGGACGTTCCTGCTCACCCTCGCGGTCGTGGACGACCTGATCGCGATCGTGATCATCGCCCTGTTCTACACCGACGACCTGTCGCTGCTGCCGTTGGTGCTGATGTTCGTCCCGCTGGCGTTGTTCACCGTGCTCGTGCAGCGGCGTGTCCGGTCGTGGTGGCTGCTGATCCCCTTGGCGGTGGCGACGTGGGCGCTCATGCACGCCTCAGGTGTGCACGCGACCGTGGCCGGTGTGCTCCTCGGGTTCGCGGTGCCGGTGATCCGCCGGTGCGGCGACGGTCCTGGTCTGGCCGAGATGTTCCAGCACCGGTGGCAACCTCTGTCCACGGGTGTCGCTGTGCCGATCTTCGCCTTCTTCGCCGCCGGCGTCTCGATCGGAGGCCTCAGCGGATTCATCACTTCCCTCACGGACAGCGTGACGCTCGGCATCGTGCTCGGTCTGCTGGTGGGCAAACCGATCGGCATCACCGCAGCCACCTGGCTGGTCGCGCGGTTCACCAAGGCCGATCTGGACGACGACCTGGCGTGGATCGACGTGGTCGGCCTGTCGATCCTCGCCGGTATCGGGTTCACCGTCTCGCTTCTGGTCAGCGAGTTGTCGTTCGGCGAGGGCAGCGCGGGCTACAGCAACGCGAAGGTGGCCGTGCTGCTGGGTTCCGTTCTGTCCGCGTTGATCGCGACGGTGATCCTGCGCGTGCGCAACAAGGTGTATCGGCGCATCTTCGAGGACGAGAACCGCGACGCGGACAACGACGACATCCCGGACGTGCACCAGGTCGATCAGCCGCGTGCGGACCAGTCAGGCTAGTTCTGGAGACTTCCCTGCAACCACAGGGCCTGACGGCGGAGGATGAGGTCGGCGACGAGGTCCGCGTCGTGAACGGGCAGCAACCACTGGTCCTCGGTGGACGTCAACAGGACCGCCGGTCCGCCTTGCGCGTACAGCGTGATCCCTCCGGGCAGGACGATCCACGGCCTCAGGTCAGGAACCACGGGCAGGGTGACCGGCGTGACCTTCAGGAGTTCCCGGAACGGAATCGACACGTCGATCCGGGGGTTGTTGCTGCGGCGCACGTGCAGGCGCACCGGGAGTGTCAGACGCAGGTCTGCCGATCCCAGCTCGGCCACAAGGGGTGTGAGTAGTGCCCGGCTGGCTCGGTGAGCGGACACGCATGTCGCGACCGCGACCACCCAGCTGAGGAAGAACAGGATGGCCGATCCGGTCAGCGCGTCGGGGGTGCGGCTCGTGGCGATGTCGTAGGCGGGAACCGCGACGGACAGCAGCTGCACTCCCACCGCGAGGAACGCCGCGGGCAGCCACATCTGAGGATCAAGAGGAGCCTGGTGCCGGAGCCACAGGCGCAGCACAACCGCTGCGATGGCAACGGGTACCAGCGGAATCGAAGTCGGCCAGATGCTTCAGTCTCCCGCCGTCACAACGATCACCGTGCACAGCAACAACTGCAGCACCGGCAGGACGACGGAGAACACAGTGATGTACCGCTGACTGCCTGACCAACGTTCGCGCAGCGCAGCTTCCGCGGCCTCGTCAAGACTCACGACGATCCCGCTCGATCCTTGTCCGCGGGTGGTTTGAGGAACCACAGAAACAGCATGCTCACGCCGGCCACAGCCAGTCCGAGCAAGTCCGTCCAGTGGCCGACGAACTCACCGTCGAACCACACCAGCACCCACCCGAGAACCGCGGCAGCCGCACATACCAGTAGCGGCGCGGGATCGCCGCGAAGGACAGCAGCACGAGCGCTGCCCAGATCAGTGTCGGGTTCAGCGACTCCATCACGGCTACTCCCGAACAGGCCGCTCAGGCTGCCCTGTGGGCAGTCCGTCCGGTGGCTCGACGCTCAACGCCTTCGCCACGGGCACGTCCGTCGACGAGTGCAGGACGATCGACAACGCGATGGTGATCGCGACCAGGTCGAACACGTGCTCGCCGGCGGGTATCCCGGCTTGCAGCACGAGGAGCCCGTAGACCACGGACGCGAAACCCTTGGGGCCGAACCACGCGGCGACGGACCGTTCGCGTGCGGGCAGTGGTGTGCGCAGCAGCGACAGCATCATCGCGGCCGGTCGCACGAGCAGGATCGCGATGATCGCGACCGCCCAGTCCCCCACGCTCAGGTGCGAGATGCGCTCAGGTGTGATCAGTGCGCCGAAGACGAGCAGGGCGGCGAACTTGGTGATCTCGGAGAGCAGGTCGCCGAAGTGTTCGAAGTGTTCTGCCGCAACGCGATCGAGTGTCGCGATGGTCGACCCCGCGGCGAACGCGGCGAGGTAGGGGTTGGCGTGGGTGAGGTGGCAGGTCGCGTACAGCATCACCGCGATCGCCAACGGACCGAGTGCCTGCAACCGCGGTTCGGCGGTGAAGATCCGCAACCGCCACGCCAGCACCACGACCGCAGGGATCACGACTCCCAGCGCGAGTCCTGCGGCCAGTTCGATGCCGATGGTGAGGAAGTCGGTGTCCCGGTTCGCCGCGGTGGCCAGGAAGATCAGCACGAACGGCAGGGCCAGACCGTCATTGAGACCGGACTCGACGTTGAGCAGGCGCCGCAATCGCATGGGCACATCGGTGCGGCCCACGATGGCGGAGGCGAACACCGGGTCCGTCGGCGAGAGGATCGCGCCGATCAGGAACGAGGTCGTCCAGTCCAGGCCGGTGAGGAAGTGCGTCGGCACGGCAATGCCGATCATGGTCAGCGGCATGGCCAGGCCCAGCGCCCTGCCCGAGAGCCGCCACCCTTGTTTCAGGTCGGGCAGGCCCGCGCGCTGGCCGTCGGTGAACAGGACCGTGAACAGTGCGAGATCAGCCAGAACGGTGACGAACGCGCTGTTGGACGGGATGTCGACGAGCCCGAGACCGCCCTGCCCGATCAACGCTCCGGCTACCAGGAACATCAGCGCGGTCGACAGGATCGTGCGAGCGGCGAGACCGGACAGCGAGACGCTGATCAGCAGGACCAGACCGAATGCGAGCACCAGCGCCATCGACGAACCCCGTCCACGTCAGCCACACCCACCACGGTCTCGTGACGGGCATTGCCGACCAGACTTCCCGGCGCACCGCGCGCAAAGATGCCGTAAAGGTCCACTCAAAGCAAACCGAAAGGTCTCGACAAGCACTGAACAGATGTTTAATGTTTTGAACATGCGTTCAGCCTCTGATCTGACTGCGCGGGCTCGCATCCGCGACGCGGCACTGGCCAGGTTCGGCACCGACGGCATTGCCGGCACCTCGGTCCGCGCGGTGGCCGCGGATGCCGGGGTCTCGCCGGCTCTGGTCGTGCATCACTTCGGTTCCAAGGAAGGACTGCGGCAGGCTTGCGACGACTACGTCCTCGACTCGATCCGCAGCGGCGGCGAGGCGTCCATCGAGGCTTTGGGCGAGATTTTGCAGGCGGCGACACCGGTTCGGCGTTACTTGGCGAGGGCGTTGCTCGACGACACGCCAGCGGCCGGTGCTCTGTTCGCCGAGATCGTCGAACGCACCGAGACGTGGCTCGCGACCGGCGAAGAGGAGGGCTGGGTGCGCGCCTCAGCGGACACCAAAGCGCGAGCGGTCACCTATGTGTCGTGGTTGCTGGCGCCCCTGGTGCTCGGCGACCAGGTGGGTCGTCTGCTGGGCGGCGACCCCGCCGAGACCGCCACGGCGGTGCGCGGAGCCCGCGCCGGGCTGGAGATGTTGACCCACGGCCTGTTCACCGACGACCGCTGGCTGACGGCGTTCACCGACATCGATGAGAGGACGAGGCCGTGAAGGTCTTGCTGGTCGCCCATGGCACACGCGGGGACGTACAGCCGCTGCTCGCGTTGGCGGTCGCCCTCAAGAAGGCGGGCCACAAGGCGCTGCTGGCGGCACCGGAATCGTTCGCCACCAGTGTGCTGGCGCAGGACGTCGACTTCGCGCCCCTGGACAACGGCCCCAACAGGTTGCTCGAAGATCCGCTGATGGCGGAGGCGATCGAGGGCGGGTATCGCGGCATCCGCGGCATGATCACCGCTCTGTCGACCATCAGGCGTATCAAGCCGTTGATGGCCGACGTGCTGCGCGATGTCGGCGCGGCCGCGCGATCCAGCGGCGCAGATGTCGTGGTGCACACGCCGAGCGTGCCCGCACAACACGCGGCCGAGATGCTCGGCGTTCCCGCGGTCCTCGCCGCGTTGCAACCCGGCTGGGTGCCGACGTCGGAGTTCCCGTGCCCGATGGTGCCGCTCCCCCGCCTGCCCCGGTTCCTCAACCGGGCGACCTACCTGATCGTGTCCGCGACCCTGCGCGCCTATTCCGGCATCGTCAACAAGTGGCGCATCAACGACCTCGGCCTGCCGCGCGGTCAGGGACGCCGTCAGGCGCACGTGCTGCAAGCGTTCAGCTCCCTCGTGACACCGGTCGATCCCGCGTGGCCGGACTCGGTTCGCACCACCGGTTTCTGGTACCTGCCGCGGGAAGCGCGCTGGTCGCCGGACGCGACCCTGCAGGCGTTCCTGGATGCTGGGCCGTCACCGGTCTACATCGGGTTCGGCAGCATGGCGGGACGTGACGCGCAGCGCACCGGTGACATCGTCGCCGAGGCGGCGAGGGCAGCCGGAGTGCGCGCGATCGTCGCCACCGGGTGGGGCGGGCTCGCCCCGCGATCGTCAGGCGATCTTCTGGTGATCGACCAGGTGCCGCACGACTGGCTGTTCGGCCGGGTGAGCACGGTGGTGCACCACGGTGGCGGAGGCACGACCGCAGCAGCACTCGCCGCGGGTGTGCCGCAGGTCGTGTGCCCGTTCGTCGCGGACCAACCGCACTGGGCTCAACGGCTGCACGCAGTTGGTGTCGCACCAGAACCCGTTCCGTACAAGAAGCTCGCCGTCGACACACTGGCCGAAGCGATCATCCATGCCGTGGGTGACCCGGCGCTGCGTCAGCGCGCGGGAGAGCTCGGCGAGCAGATACGAGCCGAGAACGGCGTCGACGCCGCCGTGCACGAGCTGGAGCGGATCCACAATGGACGTGGATCCACCTGATCGTGCGGGAGGTTCAACGGTCGTGGTCGGCGTTGCGCCACCACAGCGCTGTCGCCGCCATTCCCGCCGCTCCGACGAGAACCACCAGGACTACGCCGAGCAAGCCTGGCGACACCGCGTCCGGTCCGGCAAGTCCGCTGAACAAAGCCGGCACAGACCACGGGAAGTACTGGCCATAGCCAAGCGCGGCAACGATCTGTGCGCAGAAGATTGCGGCCATCAGCACCCCGACACCGGGCAGATAGCCGCGGCCGGCACTGGCCGCAAGCGCGACCGGCGTCGTGAGCAGCACCGTCATAACCGCGGTCACAGCGATCGTCGCCACGCCGGACATCGCCAGATCCACTGACCACCCCGGCAACCCGAGCACCGTGCCGATCACCAGTCCGAGCACGACCAGTTGCACAGTCAGGGCAAGGCACCACGCGCCCGCCACGACGAACTTCGCCAGCACGATCGTGGTCCGCGCACTCGGCAGAGCCAGCAGATCCTTCACGGTGTTCTGGCTGAACTCCCGGCCGAACAACCACACCGACACCATGCCGAACACCAGCATCCCGCCGACAGCCGTCGTCTGCCCCAGGAAACCCAGGTACGTCGGCCAGTCCGCATCCCGGCCGACCAGTGCGGCCTTGGTGCCGATCAACCCGAGCGAACGAGCCCGGTCCTGGTCCTGCAGGATGAACATGAACAGCCCGCCCACCGCCGCGGCGACGGTGAACGCGAGTGCGGTGATCCACGGGACGCGGGATCGGCGGGCCTTGAGGATCTCGGTCGCCATCACGTTGATCACGACTCCACCACCCGCAGGAAGAACGTCTCGAGATCGTCCTGTTCCACGACGAGCCGGGTCGGAGGACAACCCGCCTGCACCAGCACGGTGGCGACCGCGTCAGGTTGCTCGAGCGCGCGGTCGTCAGTCAGGGTCAGGCCGTCCCGTTCCGTCCTCATCGGACTGAAACCCGCCACGACCAGGGCTCGTTCGGCCGCGGCACGGTCACGTGCCGAGACACTCAGCCGACGACGCGCGTGCGCGGCGAGGTCGCCCGCGTCGAGTTCGCGGACGAGCCGCCCGCGGTGGATGACGCCTATGCGGGTGGCCAGCCGCGCGACCTCGGTGAGGATGTGGCTCGACAGCACCACGCTCACACCGTGCTTCTGGCTCAACTCGTGCAGCAGGTCGCGGATCTCCGCGACACCGGCCGGGTCGAGGCCGTTCGCGGGCTCGTCGAGGATCAGCAGTTCCGGCCGGTGCAGCAGGGCCTTGGCCAGGCCGAGCCGTTGTGCGTTGCCCAGCGACAACGTTCCCGAACGCTGGTCGGCGTACGCGGTCAACCTCAACCGCTCGACGACCTCGTCGACGTGATGGTGCCCGTGCAGTGCGCGCAGGCGGGCCGCCACGGCGAGGTTCTCCCTGACCGTGAGCTCCGGATACGCCGCGGGAGTCTCCACCAGATAGCCCACGCGCGACCATGCGGCGTGCGCACCCGGCCGTACCTGCGATCCGAGCACTTCAACGGATCCGCCGGTCGGTCGCACCATGCCGAGCAGCATGCGGATCGTTGTCGTCTTGCCCGCCCCGTTGAGCCCGAGCAACGCGTAGATCTCGCCTGCGTTGACGCGCAAGGAGACGTCATCCACTGCCGCGACATCGCCGTAGCGCTTGGTCAGGCCACGGGCGTCAATCATCGGCGTCACTGGTCGGCGACCTTGACGCACCGCACGGTGCGCTCGATCTCCGATACGGGCAACGAACGACCTGACGGTGCGATGTAGCGCTCGGTGAACTCAGGTGGGCCCAGCTGTTCGACCTCGGCCCACCCGTAGGGCGCGAGGAACCCGGCGACTTCCTCGGGAAGGAGCCCGAACTTCCACACAGGGCGCTTCACGACGAACTCGCGGTAGGCGGCCTCGCCACCGAACCGCGCCGTACCATCGAGGAAGTCCTTGCGCACGTACGTGAACACCAGCTCGCTGCCTGGGGGCGCCTGGGCGAGAAACCCGAACGTCGCGCGCACTGCCTCTTCGGTGAGGTACTGAGTGACCGCTTCCCAGATGAAGAGCGTTCGCCGTTCGGCGTGGTAGCCGTACTCGGCGAGCACCTCGTCGAGGTGCTGACTTTCGAAGTCGATCGGAACCAGGCTGAGGTTCGGCGGCACCTCACCGAAGATCGCACGCAACCGGGCACGCTTGCTCTCGATGTTGGCCGGCAGATCGACCTCGAACACCTGCTTGTGGCGGAGCCGGCAGCCGCGTGTGTCGAACCCGGCGCCGAGGACGACCACCGCCTCCGCATCGGTGGCAGCGAGACGGTCGTCGATGTACCGCTTACGGCACAACATGCTGGCCCAGATACCTGGAATCTTCTTCTCCGTCGCGGCGATGAGTGCGCCCCGCACCGGGCGCCAGCGAGCCGCGGCCGCGACCAGACGCCCGGAAGCGGGAAGAATGCGTGCCGCCAAGTCGTCACGAACGACCGGATGACCGTCGTACTGGTCCGCTGCGGCGATGACCATCGGGCCGATTGCCGTGCCTGCGACCGCCGTGTCCATGGAAGCTCCTGCACCTAGGCGTCATTGAACGACGCCGACCAGGCTTCCCGGCACACCTGTGAGCACTGTACAACCAAGTCACCACCGACATCGGCAAACCGTTCTCAACTCGCTGCGACACCGTGTGACGATGAGCGGTCGCCGTTGCTCGTCCACAATGGACAAGGCCAGATTGTCACCGGCGCGTCGCGTCGGCGTTGCCGGCCGTGAGGGCTACTCGGCCCGGTTGGCGACGCGCGCCTCGGCGGACAGGATATTCCGATGGACGTGAACGAGGTTCTCCTACCCGGCGTGGGGCGTCGCCGTACGGCTGAAGCGCAACGCTCGCAGGTGAATTGTCAGTGTGCCACTCTGGGTGGAATGGGGGATCCACTGGCAAGGCCGCCGTTGCAGCTGCCCGCGATGCTGCGGGCGCTCCGTGATTACGACGTCGACTGGGTGCTGAGCGGTTCGATGGTCATGGCGATCTACGGAGCGCAGGTGACTCCGAACGATCTCGACGTGGTCGCCGCGCCCGAACCGCCGAACCTGCGACGGGTCGCCGCGCTGCTGGAGGACCTGAACGCCGTCCCCGCGTACTTCCCGGACTGGGCGGACGGGCTGGGACTGCAACAGTGTCGTGACTGGCGTCCGGAACCTCCGACGCAGCAGCAACTGGACCACTTGTTCGTCACCAGGCTGGGCATGCTCGACCTCCCGCCGACCCTCACCGGGACCTACGCACAACTGCGACCGAGTGCCAGCAGGTTGGAACTCGCGGGGGTTCAGGTGTGGGTGTGCGACCCCGACGAGGTGCTGCGCCGGATTCCGGATCCGCCCAGAGCCAAGGACCTGCTTCGGGCCGAGACGTACTCCGCGGTGCGCGAACGGCTGCGCACCGACCGTCGTCCCCACGGCCTGAGCAATCTGAGCCCACGACTGACGGAGTAGCCAGCCCAGTCGTATCGCTCATCGGTGTTGTCGGCCACATCCCACCTGCTTCGCCTCGAGCCCTGACCTGGCCTCGGGGTAGAGTTGGATCGTTCAAGGTCGAGGTGGCAACCCGACCTTCTGGGGACGCGAGCAATGCTCGAGGCCCGCCGGGAACGATGGTGTTCCCGCTGTCGAATCCGTTCATGGACAGGAGAAGCCGCATGCGTTCGTCGCTGCCTCGCTCCTCGTCCTGCCCGCCGTAGTCGCTACGGCCTGAGGCCCACGCCCCGACTCGTCCGTCGGCGCACCCTCCGTGACCTGATACCTGGTCCTTGCCCTCAGCCGGCATCGATCGGCTGTACAGCGCCGCTGGCCCTGTGCTCGCCCTTCCTTCCGCGCGTTTCCGACGACACGGGCCGCGCCTGAACATGACAAGGCCGTTCTTGACTACCTCACCAGCTTCCCCCGCTGCCCTGCTGACCCGCCTGCGCGCCGCCCGGATGACCCCCAAAGTCCTGCGCACCGAAGTACTCGCCGGGCTCGTCGTCGCACTCGCGCTGATCCCCGAAGCGATCTCCTTCTCCATCATCGCCGGAGTCGACCCCAGCGTCGGGTTGTTCGCCTCCTTCACCATGGCCGTGGTCATCTCCATCGCAGGCGGCCGACCCGCGATGATCTCCGCCGCCACGGGCGCCATCGCCCTGGTGGTCGCTCCCCTGGCGCGTGAACACGGGCTGAGCTACCTCGTCGCCGCGGTCATCCTGGGCGGGCTGTTCCAGATCGCGCTCGGAGCGCTGGGCGTGGCCAAGCTGATGCGCTTCGTCCCGCGCAGCGTCATGGTCGGCTTCGTCAACGCCCTGGCCATCCTGATCTTCATGGCCCAGGTGCCCGAACTCATCGACGTCCCGTGGATGGTCTACCCGCTCGTCGTCGGCGCACTGCTGCTCATGGTGTTCTTCCCCCGGATCACCAAGACCGTGCCCGCACCACTGGTGTCGATCATCGCGTTGACCGCGCTGACCATCGGTGCGGGCATCGCCGTACCGACCGTGGGCGACAAGGGCATGCTGCCCTCGTCCCTTCCCGTCCCCGGTGTCCCCGACGTGCCGTTCACCCTGGACACGCTCAAACTGATCGCGCCCTACGCGCTGGCCTTGGCGTTGGTCGGCCTGATGGAATCGCTGATGACCGCCAAGCTCGTCGACGACCTCACCGACACGCACTCCAACAAGACCCGCGAGTCCATCGGTCAGGGCATCGCCAACGTCGTCACCGGCTTCTTCGGCGGCATGGGCGGCTGCGCGATGATCGGCCAGACCATGATCAACGTCAAGAACGGTGCCCGCACCCGCCTCTCGACGTTCCTGGCCGGCGTGTTCCTGATGATCCTGTGCATCGTCTTCGGCCCAGTCGTCTCCGACATCCCGATGGCCGCTCTGGTCGCCGTGATGGTCCTGGTGTCGTTCGGCACCTTCGACTGGCATTCCGTCGCCCCGGCGACCCTCAAGCGCATGCCGATCGGCGAGATCACCGTCATGATCGTCACCGTCGCGGTGGTCGTGGCCACCGACAACCTCGCCATCGGCGTCGTGGTCGGCTCCATCACCGCCATGGTGATCTTCGCTCGCCGCGTCGCGCACCTGGCCACCGTCACCGCTCTCGTCGATCCCGATGGCAGCCAGGTCGTCTACACCGTCAACGGCGAGCTGTTCTTCGCCTCCAGCAACGACCTCGTCTACCAGTTCGACTACGCGAACGACCCCGACAAGGTCATCATCGACCTCGCCTCCGCGCACGTCTGGGACGCCTCATCAGTGGCGGCCCTGGACGCCATCACGACCAAGTACGCCGCACGCGGCAAGACCGTCGAGATCATCGGACTCAACGAGCACAGCGCCAAGATGCACGGCGCGCTCAGCGGCGAACTCAGCGGCAGCCACTGACGATCGATGTTTCTGCCACAGGCGGCGCGACAGCTGACGGGTTGCAAGGCCGCAGGTTCGTGACCGCCCGGCGCCGCAGTTACTCGCCTGCGACTCGAGGGGCACTGATGGTGTATCGCAACCCTGCCCTCCGTGTGCACCGCAGGGGTGTGAGCGACGCTGGTCCTGCTCAGCCGCCAGCGGCAGGCCCACTCGATCAGCAGCACCGGCCTCAACCAGCAGCGGGTCAGCGATGACTTGCTGCCGTGAAGCCGACCACATCGCTCTCCAGGGTCGCTGTTCGTGTCGGTAGCGTGTGCGGAAGCGGCGGTGGGGCTCGCCGCTCCGTCCCGGAGAACCGCAGCGCCCAGCTGCCAACAGTCCCTACTCGAACCGGGTACCCACACGTGCCCGGCACCTGAGTAGGAGTGTGTCCGTGGCCAACGAGATCGAACTCACCGATCCGATCGACCCCGACATCGATCTCCACGTCCCGTCGCAACGCCGTGAACTCGTGCGCCACCACAGGCCTGTACTGGCCGCAGTCGCGCTTGGCGGTGGTCTCGGTGCGCTTGCCCGCTACGGGCTCACGCTGCTCCTGCCGACCCGGCCAGGCCAGTTCCCGTGGGGCACTTTCGTCATCAACACGCTCGGTTGCTTGCTGATCGGCGTGCTGATGGTGCTGATCACGGAAGTGTGGACCGCTCACCGGCTGGTTCGCCCGTTCCTCGGCGTGGGTGTCCTGGGCGGGTTCACCACCTTCTCGACCTATGCCCTCGAGATCAGCGATCTGCTGCATCCCGGCGCCGTCGCCCTGGCGTTCGTGTATCTCGCCGGCACGTTCCTGGCCGCCATGCTCGCCGTGCTCGCGGGAGTCGGGATCACCCGTGCCGCGGCGATGGGGAGGCAGTCGTGACGGCGGTGCTGGTGTTCGTCGGCGCAATGGTCGGCGCTCCACTGCGGTACTTGACCGACCGGTTCGTGCAGTCGCGTCACGACAGTCTCTTCCCGTGGGGCACCTTCAGCGTCAACCTCGCCGGCTGCCTGATCCTGGGTGCTCTCGCCGGAGCCGGCACAGCCCTGCCGAGTCAGGTGTTCACGCTGGTGGGCACCGGAATCTGCGGGGCGCTGACGACCTACAGCACCTTCAGCTACGAGACCCTGCGCCTGGTCGAGCAGAAGGCCTCCCTGTATGCCGTGCTGAACGCCGCGGTGAGCATCATCGCGGGACTCGGCTTGGTGTTGCTCGCGTTCACGACCACCGTGGCGCTGATCGGCTGAAGCTGGTCAACGGCCTGTGGGGTCGGCGACGAGCAAGACGGGGTGATGGGCGGCTCTGGCCACGCCGCGGCTCACCGAGCCTCGCATCATCCTGGCGAGCGAGCGGTGCCGGTGCGTGCCGACCACGATCATCAAAGCCTCTTGCTCGTCGGCGATCCTGACCAGCAGCTTGCCAGGGTTGCCGTCCGCGGCGTGATAGGTCCAGGCACCAGGATGTGCGGCCAAGGCCTGCTCGACCTGCGCACGCAGATGGTCCAGCGCCTTGTGCCTGTAGTTGTCCCAGGTGTCGACGTCTGCGTCGGGGTCGACGGGCTGGTCGCGCGCATCGATGCCGTGCACCACATGCAGGTCCGCACCGAGTCGGAGCGCGAGATCCGCCGCCGTGCGCAACGCGGCCAGGCTGGCCGCTTGATCGTCGAATCCGACCACCAGCACCGATGCTCCGCGCGACGCGCTCACCTCACCACTGTCTCGCTCTTGGCGCGTCAGTGCACGCGCTGAGACGAAGACACCACCACAAGCAGCCCTGAGACTTCGGCCCACACGGTCTTGGCGGCATTGCCCCGCCGGCACCTCCAATGGGCGGACAGACGATTGACGATCACAAGGCCCGCTCCATCGGTATCCGTGTGGCCGTGCCGCCCGAGTACCGGCAGACGCATGGGACTGCCGTCCTCGACCTCGATCCTGATCACGTCACGCTCCCGCACCAGCCTCACGCACAGCCGGCGCGCCCCGACAGCGTGACGGTAGGCGTTCTCCACCAACTCAGTCATGATCAACAGGGCATCCTCGACGCGGCCTTCGTCGACGCCGTTGAGCGCGGCACGAAGCAGGCGTCGCTCGTCGGCGACCGACGGATTGCCGTCGGTGAGTTCGCGTTCGACGAGCACTTCCACGGATTCACTCACGTGCCGCTCCTTGCCGGAACCAGGAACGGAGATCCCAGGCACTCGAACCTATCGTTTCACACCAATTTCGACCCAGCGGAGTGATCGATTTCGTGTCGCCTGCCTGATCAATCATCGTGCAAACACTTAACACAGTGTCGTTCTTGCGAGAAACGTGGGTACGACGTGATGATGAACCTACTGTCGGCCGAGTGAGCGGCGGATTGGGCGAGCGGAGAGAGAACTTGGAAGACAGTGCTGCCGACCTTCGCGAGCCTCGCGTCACCAGTTCGCATTCAGCTGTTCCCACGATGCCCGTGCCGGAAACGGAGCTCCTGGAGCGGGCGACCAAGGGAGATCGGGCTGCCGTCCAGCTCGTGCTCACGTTCGTGCGACCGGTGGTGGTCCGCTACTGCCGGGCGCGCCTCGGGTGGATCAACCGGGCATACGGCTCCGCCGACGACGTCACGCAAGAGGTGTGCCTCGCCGTCGTGAAGGCCCTCCCCACCTACCGTGACGAGGGAAGACCGTTCCTCGCTTTCGTGTACGGGATCGCGTCGCACAAGGTGTCCGACGCGATGAGGCTTTCGTCTCGCCACCACGCCGAGCCGGTCGCACAGGTACCGGACGGCGCCTCGGCGGAGGTTGCGCCGGAGGACCGCGTCTTGCGCCAAGAGCTCGCGGAGCGGCTGTCTCTGCTGATGGAGCAACTTCCAGGGCCGAAACGGGAGATCCTGCTGCTCAGGGTCGTTCTTGGGCTGTCGGCGCAGGAAACGGCGGAGATCATCGGATGCACGCCGGGCGCGGTCCGCGTGGCACAGCACCGCGCGCTCAGCACCCTCCGCGAGATCGTGTCCAGGACGCGCTGGAGCTGAGATCACTGCCACGCCCAGCCGAATGCCGGCCGAGGATTCGGCCGACATTCTCCCAGCGGGCAAAGTTTTGGTGCGGGCATCCGCTGCACCAGCTCGTGCCCGCGCCGCTCAGCTTGCCCGAACAGCCGCAGCGCCGACCTTGCGGACTCCTTACAAATCGCGCGAGATGTGAGTGGCTTTGATTCGCTTTCTTGATGACGTTCGACATTTGTAAGTGTTCCGCAAGGTTGGACGCGATACTTTGTCCGAGGTCTCCGCTCGCGGTTCCGCTGGCACCGTCCGGTTCCCGGCGATCCGGCGCGTGATCGGACGACCTGCCCGACAGGGCACCGGGCGTGTGAGGCCGTGCAGGGCGGCTTCACCCGCTCGTCAACGTCGATCTTGCGAAGTCCTTGCGATGCCCCGTCAAGACGTCCCCCAAAGCCTCCACGCCGGGCCGCCGGTGGAAAGCTGCTCCTGCAAGGGAGCGAGGACAAAGACGAAATGGACTATCGCGTGCTGCTCGTCGAGGACGACGAGCGCATCCGGCAGGCGCTCGGGCTGGCGCTGGGCGACGAGGGTTTTGACGTCGTCGAGTCGGCTTCCGGCGAGGAAGCGCTGCACCGGCTCGACACCGACGTGTTCGACGTCGTGCTGCTCGACCTGACACTTCCGGGTCTCGACGGCCTCGTCGTCTGCAAGGCGCTACGGTCCCGTGCCGACCTGCGAATCATCATCGTGACGGCCCGCACGGACACCGCCGACGTGATCGCCGGGCTCGAGGCCGGTGCCGACGACTACGTCACCAAGCCGCTCGTCGCGAGCGAGTTGGCAGCCCGGATCCGGGCATTGCTGCGGCGTCGGCGCACCGACCTGCAGCACGCGGTGTACCGCATGGGCGACATCGAGATCCGGCCCGACGAAGGCATCGCGCGACGGGCCGGTGCCGATCTTCGTCTCACCAAGACGGAGTTCCGCCTGCTGGCTGAGCTCGCCACCGCGGAGGGGAGGATCGTGACCAGGGAACAGCTGCTCCGCCGCGTCTGGGGATACGACTACTACGGCGACACCAGGCTGCTCGACGTTCACATCCGCCGGCTGCGCTGCAAGATCGAACGTGATCCCGACGCTCCCGAAGTGGTGATCACCGTCCGCGGCACCGGCTACCGCGTGGACCGCAGCCCGTGACCGACCGCAGACGCCTGCAGCTGTCGCTGCGCTGGCGGCTCGCGGCCGCGTTCGGTCTCGGCTCGTTCCTGCTGTCCAGCGTGCTGGCCATCGCGACGTGGAACCTGTCCTCCGGTTACCTGCTGCGGCAGCGAGAGCAGAGCGCGGTGCGGCAGGCCGAGGTCAACGCCAGGGTCATCGACGAGGAGATGCGTCGCGGCGGCGAAGGCCTGGACAAGCTGCTCACGGGCTTGACCACCGGACCGGACTCGACGATCTTGCTGTACCGCCCTGGCGAGCTGCGCTCCAGCGGCCGCCAGATCGACCCCTCCGTCCTGCCGCCTCGGCTGCTCGAGCTCGCGCGCGATGGCATCCCCGCGAGGCAGCGGCTCGTGGTCGACGGCATCCCGGTCGTCGCCGTCACACTGCCGGTCACCGCTGGTGACGTCTACTACGTGGAGTTGTCTCCCACTCTGCAACTCGATCGCACGTTCCGGTTCCTGAGTGCCGTGCTCATTGCCGGCACGGTGGTCAGCGGACTGCTCGGCGTCGCGTTGGGCGCGTGGGCGGGCAGACGGGCACTGCGGCCGCTGACCGAGCTCACGGCCGTGGCCCATCGCATCGCGGGAGGCGATCTGCGGTCCCGACTGCCCGAACGCGCGGACCCGGATCTCGCGCCGCTGGCCAGAACTTTCAACGCGACGGCTGATCAGCTCGAACAGCGGGCCTTGCGCGACGCCAGGTTCGCCAGCGACGTCAGCCATGAGCTCCGTTCCCCGCTCACGACGATGATGAACGCAGCCGCGGTGTTGCGCCGTCGGCGTGAGGAGATCCCCGGCACGGCGGGACGAGCAACCGACCTGCTGACGTCCGAAGTGGACAGATTCGCTCGGATGGTCGTGGATCTGCTGGAGATCTCCCGATCCGATCAGCAGGTGGATGACCGTTCTCTGGAACCGGTCGATCTCGGCGGGCTCGTTCGCCATGTGCTCGCCACGCGATCTGACGCGGCCGCCCCGGAGGTCGAGGTGGATCCCTGCGCGCCACTGGTGATCGCCGACCGGCGCCGTCTGGACCGGGTGGTCAACAACCTGCTCGACAACGCCGAGCGCCACGCCGGTGGCCCGGTTCGCGTGGCGGTTCTTCGCAGTGACCACCAGGTCCGCCTCGAGATCGACGACCGCGGTCCCGGCGTCCCGGCCGAGTTGCGCGAGCAGATCTTCGAGCGGTTCGCGCGCGGCACTCAGGCGGGCAGCAGGGGCACCGACTCCGGCAGCGGGCTGGGGCTCGCTCTCGTCGCGGAGCATGTCCGTCGGCACGGTGGCCGCGCATGGGTACAGGACCGGCCCGGCGGCGGGGCACGGTTCGTCGTCGAAATCCCGGAGGCCACGACACGATGATCCGCACATTGTCGGCGCTGTTGCTCGTGTGCCTCACCACGGGATGTGGCGTGTCGGCGCAGGACGAACCGGTTCTGATCACCTCCACGAATCCTGCCGAATCCACCCCTACCATCACGATCAAGCCCACCGTGGCGCCGACCACCACATCGAGCTCCCCAACACCAGCGACAACTGCAACGCGCGACAGCCAGGAGAGGTGATGACGGCCGAACCACCGGACCAGGAGCCCGACTACCGGTTCACGCTCGCCAACGAGCGCACCTTCCTGGCCTGGATCCGCACGGCACTGGGGCTGCTCGCCGCCGGAGTCGCGGTACGCCAGTTCGTACCACCGTTCGCCGTCCCCGGTGCTACGACGGTGCTCGCGCTAGCGTGCATCATCCTGGCCGCGATCGTTGCGGCGAGCAGCTTTCCCCGATGGCGGCGCGCACAGCAGGCCATGCGCACAGGGGCCGCGCTGCCGCACAGCCCAATGGTCGCTGTACTCGCGGCCGGGGTGCTGTTCATGGCGCTGCTCGCCGCCGTGCTGGTGCTGCTCGGGTGAACCGTGACGCCGGTCTGCAGCCGGAACGCACCAGCCTGGCCTGGCACCGCACCGCGCTGGCCGCCGCCGCGTGCTCGCTGTTGCTCGTGAACGTGGCGGCGCGACACGGCTGGGGCCTGGCGACCCTGCCCGCCGTGTGCACCGCCGGGGTGTCAGTGATGCTGGTTCTGCTCGCTCGGCGCGGACAGCTCGCTGCCCGCCCGAGAGTCCTGCTCGTCCTCGCCGTTCTGGTCACTGGCGGGTGCGTGTCCGCTGTTCCCCTCGTCCTCGGCAACGGGATCTGACACCAGCACCTCTCGCTCCCCGCGACGCCGGGCGAGCACGAAGTACGCGACCGCTCCGAGGAACACCAGGATCGACACCCACACGTTGATGCGGACCCCGAACACGTGCGTGGCGTCGTCGGTGCGCATCAACTCGATCCAGCACCGGCCCAACGTGTAACCGGCCACGTACACCGCGAACGCCCGGCCGTGGCCCAGGCGCAGCTTGCGGTCCAGCAGGACCACGACTACCGCGATCAGCAGGTTCCAGATCAGCTCGTACAGGAAGGTCGGGTGCACGACCATGATCGGCGTGTGGTCGACCGCGACGCCGGTGAGCATGTCCGCGACGCCGTTCTCGGTCTCCCTGCGGTAGATCTCCAGGCCCCACGGCAGGTCCGTCGGAGCGCCGTAGATCTCCTGGTTGAAGTAGTTGCCGAGCCTGCCGATCGCCTGCGCCACGACGATGCCGGGCGCGACGGCGTCGGCGAACACCGGCAGCGGGACACCGCGGCGGCGGCAGCCGATCCACGCACCTACCGCTCCGAGTGCGATCGCGCCCCAGATGCCGAGGCCGCCGTCCCAGATCTTCAACGCGTCCAGCGGGTTCTTGCCCTCGCCGAAGTACCGGTAGTAGTCGGTCGCCACGTGGTACAGGCGGCCGCCGACCAGGCCGAACGGTACCGCGAACACCGCGACGTCGGACACGGTGCCCTTCGTGCCACCGCGCGCGACCAGCCGGCGATCGCCCCACCAGATCGCCACCAGGATGCCCGTGATGATGCACAGGGCGTAGGCGCGGATGGGCAGCGGGCCGAGGTACCACACCCCTTGGTCCGGGCTGGGGATCGTCGCGAGCATCCCGCTCACCGCACTGGTCATGCCGGCCACGGTAGTCAACGGCCTCAGACCGCCGGTGACCAGCCTCGATCGTCAGGCGTTCGCAAGGAAAGACGGCCATTTCGTCAATAGCCTTATCGATAGCCGCCGCACAGCTGAAGTCGAAGGGACGACCCATGCTGACCGCGATGACGGCAGCGGCTCTCGCGCTGGCCGCGCTCACACCCACAGACGCCGCCGACACACCTCCCGGACGAGTCACCATCGATGTGGTGACGGTCAACGGTTCCGGCTGCCCGGCCGGCACCGCCGCGGTCGCGTCCGCCGCCGACAACACGGCGTTCACCGTGACCTACAGCGACTACCTGGCCCAGACCGGTGCCGGTGCCAAGCCGACGGACTTCCGCAAGAACTGCCAGCTCGTGCTGCGGGTGTACTACCCGCAGGGCTTCACGTTCGGCATCGCCCAGGCCGACTACCGCGGCTTCGCACACCTCGCGACCGGTGCCCGCGGCGTGGAACGCGCGAACTACTACTTCCAGGGCATGTCGCAGTCCACGCCCCGCACCCACACGTTCACCGGCCCGATGAGCGACAACTGGCAGGCCACCGATCGCACCGAGGTCGGCGCGATCGTCTACGCCCCGTGCGGTGAGCAGCGGATGCTCAACGTCAACACGCAACTGCGGGTCCAGGGAGGCGCGAGCTTCATGACCATGGACTCCACCGACGCGAGCTTCAGCACCAACTACCACTTCTCCTGGAAGAAGTGCTAGCCACACCAACACACTCCGCCGCCATCTCTCTGGTCGACGAACCGAAGGTGGTCCCCCGTGCTCAACATCCTGGCCGCAGCGGCCATGACCATGTCCACGATCATCATCCCGCCCGGCGGTGCCCCCGGCGACACTCCCCCGCCCGACCACATCACCATCGACGTGGTCACCGTCAACGGATCCGGCTGCCCCGCGGGCACCGCGGCGGTGGCTGTGTCGCCGGACAACAAGGCGTTCACCGTGACCTACAGCGAGTACATGGCTCAGGTCGGAGTCGGCGCCAAACCGACAGACTTCCGCAAGAACTGCCAGCTCAACCTGAGAGTGAATGTCCCGCAGGGCTTCACCTACGGCATCGCTCAGACCGACTACCGCGGGTTCGGTCACCTAGAACGCGGAGCGAGTGGTGTGCAGCGGGCCAGCTACTACTTCCAGGGCATGTCGGACACCAGGCGCAAGACGCACACCTACAAAGGCCCGCTGAGCGACGACTGGCAGGCCACGGACAAGGTCGAGGTCGCCGCGATCGTCTATCACCCGTGCGGTGAACGGCGCAACTTCAACATCAACACCGAACTGCGGGTCGCCGCCGGATCGTCGGATCCCAAGAAGACAACCAGCTTCATGTCGATGGACTCCACCGACGGCGCCATCGAAACCACCTACCGCTTCTCCTGGAAGCGTTGCCCGTAGCCGAATTGCGGTCGCGTGCGGTTCCGGACCGTCCGGGGCCGCACGCGCGAAGCCTCACCCCTGCGTTCAAGGCAGCGGACAGGTTCGGATTCAGGCCGCAGACGCGATCGACCGCAGTGATCCCGAGAGATCGCAGAACCACGTTCTGATCGGCGACAACAGCGATTCTGCTCCCGCACTTCGCGGCTTCGTGATGGCTGTCGAGGAGGACGTGGATCCCTGAGGACCCCAAGAAGGTCACCGCGGTGAGGTCGAGCAACGGTCACCGCCGGGTCGATCGGCGTGGTGGCGTTGTAGTCGAGGTAGATCGGTCCGTCGAGAAGTCCACGTGGGACGGTCACGCGCTGATCTTCCTGTTGGAGTGGGTTTCGTACATGCGCACGGCGACCACGATTCCGGACAACGCGGTGAGTGCGGCGACCACCCACACCGCGGCGCGCAGGCCCCAGAGGTCGGCGACGATCCCCCCGAGCAGGGCACCCACGGCGAAGCCGCCATCACGCCAGAGCCGGTAAACGCCGACGGCTCGTGCACGCCATGCCGGATGTGCGACGTCGCCGATCGTCGCGAGCAGGGTCGGGTACACCATTGCGGTGCCCACGCCCAGCAGCACGGCCGCGACCAGCCACACCGTGAAGGTGTCCGCGACCGCGACGAGTGCCAGTGCCGCCGCCTGGATCAGCATCCCGGCGGTGATCAGGTGTTTGCGGCCCCACCGGTCCGACAGCGGACCGGTGACCAGCTGCCCCAGGCCCCACACGGCCGGGTAGACGGCGGCCAGGACACCGATCTTGGCGACCGAAAGGCCGGCAGTGGCGAACAGGATCGGGAACAGGCCCCACGCCAGACCGTCGTTGAGGTTGTTCACCATCCCGGCCTGGCTCGCCGCCGACAATGCGGGCTCCCGCAGGCTGGTGCGGGTGAAGATCTCCCGATCACTCGGCATGCCCTCAGCGGCAGCGGGGTGCTGTGTCGCTTCAAGCCGCGCGTGTTCTCGGGTCTCTCGCACGACGAACACGGTCAATCCGAGCCCGAGGACCACATAGGACAGTCCGAGCAGGAACGGTGCCGGACGCAGCCCGTACCGTGCGGCGAGGTAGCCGGTGGCGAGCGCGGTGACCGCGACGGCGATGTAGCCGGCGGCTTCGTTGAGGCCCATCGCAAGGCCGCGGCGGGACGGCCCGGCCAGGTCGATCTTCATGATGACGGTGGTGGACCAGGTCAGGCCCTGGTTGACGCCGAGCAGCACGTTGGCCGCGATCACCCAGCCCCACGACGGCGCCCAGATCAGCATCAGCGGCACGGGGATCGCGGCCAGCCAGCCTGCCAGAAGTACCGGGCGTCGGCCGAAGCGGTCGGACCAGGTGCCCGCGAAGTAGTTGGTGGCGGCCTTGGTCAGGCCGAACGCGACCACGTAGGTGAGTACGAAGGTGTAGCCGGTGAGGCCGAACTCGTCCTTGGCCAGCAGCGGCAGCACCGCGCGTTCCTGCCCGAGAACGCCACCGACCAGCGCGTTGACCGCGACGAGCAGGCTGAACTGAGCGAGGTTGGCGCGCAGCCCCAGTTGCAGGCTCACCTGCCGCTCTCCAGGCGTCCGCCGGTCGCGTCGGCCCAGTCCTGAGGTCCACCGGTGAGTACGGCGACGTCGCGGTGTCCCGCCTGTTCCAGGAGGCTGGCGGCGCCCATGGCGCGCTCGCCGTGTCCGCACATCACGATCAGCGGCTCCTGCGGCACCTCGTCAACGCGGCTGGGCAGGTCGCCGAGTTCGACGTGCAGCGCGCCCGGCAGGTGCCCGGAGGCGAACTCGGGTTCCTGCCGGATGTCCAGCACCGGCCCGCTCACCTGGCCCGGGCTCACCAACCTGGTTGTGGTCGTGGGAAGTTCCGCGGCAGTCCACGCATCCAGTCCGCCGGCGAGTTCGCCCGCGAGGTCGAGGTAGCCGATCTTGGCCGCCTGCCAGGCGATCTCCGCGGGGGTCTGATCGGCGCCGCGCACCACGACCAACGGCCGGTCGTGCGGCGCCAGCCAGCCGAGCCAGGAGGCGAACACCGGCCGAAGCGGAATCGACAGCGCGCCGGGCACGTGCGCGGCGGCGAATTCGTTGAGCGGCCGGACGTCGATCAATCGCGCGCCGTTGGCCAGAAGCCGCTGCACCGCAACAACTTCCAGCGGTGGCAGCTCGGGTGTTCCGGTGAGAACGCCTTTGCGGTTGATCTCGCCGAGGCGGCGGAAGTACGGCGGATAGCTGCCCAGCGAGCCGAGCAGCTCCTTCACGAAGGCGTCCTCGTCGGCCGCACGCAGCAACGGGTTCGTCGCCTTCTCCCTGCCGATCGTGCTGGTGCGGTCCGCGCCAGGCGGGGCTGAGCAGAAGGATCCGGCGCCGTGCGTGGGCCAGACGGCCACGTCGTCGGGCAGCCCGGCGAGCCTGCGCAGCGACGCGTACTGAGCGCGAGCCAGTTCCTCGGTCCGGTCGGGCGCGACGAGGTCGGTGCGGGCGGCGGCACCCACGATCAGCGAGCCACCGGTGAACACCCCGAGCGGACGGTCGCCGTCGAGCAGCAGGAACGACAGGTGCTCGTCGGTGTGGCCGGGGGTCCCCAACGCCCGCAGACGTAAGCCGCCGAGGTCGACTTCATCGCCGTCGTGCAGCCCGCTGTGTGCGAACTCGCGGTGTCCGGCCGCGGAGGCGAGCACGCGGGTGTCCTCGGTCGCGGAGAGCTGCCGGGCTCCGGACAGGAAGTCGGCGTGCAGGTGTGTGTCGGCGGCGAACGCCACGCTCAGCCCACGTCGCCGGGCTGCGCTGCTGACTTCCCTCAGGTCGAGGCTGACATCGACGACCAGCGCCCGGCCGTCGCCCAGATCGACCAGATACGCGGAGTTCCCCAGTCCCTCGTCGACAAGCGGGACTACCTCAGGCATGGCCATCGTCTCCTTCCCACATCCAGTGTTCTACACTATTCCAAGGATGATTGGAGAACCATGGGTGACCGGGATGCCAAGAACGCGTTGTTCGACCAGTTCGCCCGGGTCGGCAAGGCCCTCGCGAGCGGCAAGCGGCTGGAACTGCTCGACCTGCTCGCTCAGGGCGAGCGCACGGTCGACGCGCTCGCGAAGTCGGCGGAGCTGGGGCTGACCACCGCGTCGGCGCATCTGCAGACCCTCAAGCAGGCCAACCTGGTGGTCACCAGGCGCGAGGGCACGAAGATCTTCTACCGGCTGGCAGGAGACGACGTCGCCGCGCTGTTCGCGCTGCTGCGCACCGTTGCGGACGACCGGCTGCCGGACGTCCGCACCGCGCGTGAGGCATATCTCGGCGACGACACGGAAGCAGTCAGCCGCGAGGAGCTCCTCGACCGCGTCCGGTCGGGACGCGCGACGGTGATCGACGTGCGGCCCGCCGAGGAGTACGCCGCCGGGCACATCCCCGGCGCCGTGTCCGTTCCGCTGGACGAACTGGCGGACCGGCTGGCCGAGCTTCCGGCCGACCAGGAGGTCGTGGCGTACTGCCGCGGCGCCTACTGCGTGCTCTCCCACGACGCCGTCCGCCTGCTCACCGCGCAGGGACGAACTGCCCGGAGACTGGCCGACGGCATGCTCGAGTGGCGCCTCGCCGAACTCCCCGTCGCGGTCTGACGCACCGAGAAATGGACACCCTGATCACGCGTCACCCTGCCCAAAGACGCATCCTGACGGTGCTCGTCGCAGCCCAAGTCCTCAGCGGCGCCGGATTGGCAGCGGGCATCACCGTCGGCGCGCTGCTCGCCCAGGACATGCTCGGCGCCACCAGCGCGGCAGGCTTACCCGCGGCACTGTTCACCATCGGCTCCGCACTCGCGGCTCTGCTGATCGCCCGCGTCTCCGGCCTGCGCGGCAGACGCGCCGGTCTCGCCGGCGGCTACCTCACCGGCGCAGTCGGTGCGCTCGGCGTCGTCATCGCTGCCGCCACCGACAACGCCGTGCTGCTGTTCGTCGCGTTGTTCGTCTACGGCGCGGGCAGCGCGACCAACCTCCAGGCGCGCTACGCCGGCGCCGATCTCGCCGCCCCGCAACGCCGAGGACGCGCGGTGAGCACGGTGCTCGTCGCCACCACGCTCGGCGCGGTGCTCGGCCCCAACCTCGTCATGGCGACCGGCGAACTGGCCACGAGCTGGCACGTCCCGGCGCTCGCTGGGCCGTTCATCCTCGCGGTCTTCGCCTACACCGCGGCCGCCATCGTGCTGTGGGCACTGCTTCGACCCGATCCACTTCTCACCGCCCGGTCCCTACCCGCGGCCCCCGTGGCCAGCCGCGACTCCCGCGGCGACGCGCGGCTGCTGCTGATCGGCACGACCACCATGGTGGTCATCCAACTGATGATGATCGCGATCATGACCATGACCCCGGTGCACATGTACCTGCACGGTCACGGCCTCGCGGCCACCGGGTTCGTCATCGCCGTGCACGTGGCCGGCATGTACCTGCCCTCACCGCTCAGCGGCTGGCTCGTGGACCGGATCGGCAGGCTGCCCGTCGTCGCCGCCTCCGGCATCACCCTGCTCGCGGCCGGCCTGGTGGCAGGGCTCGCACCGGCCGAGTCCACCCCGTTGCTCACCCTCGCGCTCGGGCTGCTCGGACTGGGCTGGAACCTCGGCTTGGTCAGCGGCACCGCGCTGATCACCGATGCCGTGCCGCTCGAAACCCGTGCCACCGTGCAGGGCCGCATCGACATGGCCATCGCTGTAGCCGGTGCGACCGGTGGCATGGCCTCCGGCTTCGTCGTCGCGAGCAGCAGCTACCCCGCCCTGTCGTTCGCAGGCGGCATCATCGCGCTCGCTCTCGTGCCGCTGGTCGTCGTCCGTCCCCGGCTCAAGATCTGACTTTCTGACCGGGCGTGTCGAGTTCTGGTGGGTGCGCTCCGGTACGTCGCCGGGGCGGAGAAAGCGTTGGCCGAACTGGACTCCCTCGGCTTGGACCGCTATCACCTCTACCACGCCAACCCCTCCGAGCAGGCACTGCTGGAACAGCGGCTCAGGCCTTGACCGCGGCCACCCGTTCGACCATGCCGAGCTTGAGCCGCTCCTGGCGCTGCACCACGAACCCGGCCTGCTCCACCAACGGCAACGGACGCCGGGTCTGGTAGTCGCCGCACATCCGCACGCTCAGCCTCTCCAGCAGCGACTGTGCGAAGTGGACAAGGCGATGGTGGCTATGTCGCCCACACCGACCGGTGCGCCGTGCTGACGATCGAGCAGGAAGTGATCTTCGAGCCGTTTGATCTTGGTGCCGAGCCACCGGATACCGCCCCAGGTTGCCGTGTCAGCGGGTGGCGTGGGGGCCGTGGTCGCTGACTTGGGCGTCGAACCAGGCGTGCAGGGCGTTGCGAAGCTCGGTGCTGGTGGTGGTGTAGGTGGCGCGTGCCCCGTCGCGGGTGTCTTCGTAGTCGATGGTGATTCGTCCGCTGTGGGCGCGGAGCGTTTCCAGGCCGGGCATCTCGTTGCCGTGGATGCTGGCGGGGTCGGTGAAGTCGCCGCGCCGGAAGCGGTCGACCTCTGCGGTCAGGTGTTGCTGGATGAGGGTGATCTGTGCGGTGTCGCGCGGGTCGTCGGCGATGACAGTCTGCACGCCACCGGTGTCAGTCTTGGTGAACTGGTGTGTGGTGCGTTCCAGGTCGAACGGCATCACCGACGCACCTCGTTCGGCGACCTCGGCCTGTCGGTCGGAGGTCGCCGGCGTCGAGGGAGCGGCGCAGCCGCTGCTGAGCGCGACCGCAGCGGCTGCGACCACCAGGAACAGGGTTCGACGGGCTTGAGAGCGGTCAGGACGGTTCAACAGCGGCCTCCGCGAGGATCTGGAGCGCGCGCACCACAGCGGCGCGTTGGTCTTCGGGTACGCGATCGAGCAGGGCCGCGAGACGGTCCCGGCGGGAGTCGGCCTGCCGCGCGGCAGCGGTGGCACCTGCCTCGGTGAGCACGAGCAGCACGCCGCGGCCATCACCGTCCGCGGCCTCCCGGTCCACCCACCCCCGGCCTGCCAAGTTGGTGACCAGGCGGCTGACCGTGCTCTTCTCCAACCGCAAGCGGCGAGCCAGTTCCACCTGACGGATCCGCCCCTCACGGGCGATTTCCACCATGGCGTGCGCCTCCGAGACCGGGAGCGGCTGCCCGCATGGCGTGCGGTCGGGCTGATGGAGGCCGAAGTTGCGGACGAACCGCATCAGGGCTTCCTGCGCCGCGTCCGTCTCCCCGCTCTGCATGGTTCGACTGTACAACCAGATGGTTCGAGGATGCAACCAGTTGGCCCGCGCCGGTCACGGCGGCACCGTTGACCGCCCGTTGCTGCAAGAAGCTGTACCTGGTCGACCCGCGGGTTCCGGTCAACGTGCCGCGGAAGCGCGAGTGGGTCTGAGGACCAGCGACGAGTGGCCGACGTCCTCGACCATGTCGTCGAGCACGGTGACCTGTTCAGGGTGTTGCCTGTAGGACCAGCGACTCCGTCCCTATCGACAAGCGGACTTGAGACACTCGGCGACGCGGTCGGGGTCGATCTTGTTCCGTTCCAGGAGCCGGCGCACACCGTCGTTCTCCAGCAGACAGAGCAGGAACGCACAGCCGTCCAGATCGCGGCCGGGCCGGGGTTGAGGATCGATCACCAACGGGGGCGCCTGGTCACCGCGCGACCACACGGCGAAGGTTCGGAGCTCCTCGCGGGTGAACACCGTGCCGCGCAGATCCGCACCGCACGCACGGACCAGCACGCGATACACCCCTGACTCGGCGGTGGGAATCGAGACGGCGAACACCCCGGGCTCCTGCCCGGACAGTGACATGGTCACCTGACCTCCGCCGGGACCAGTCACCAGTGCACACACGGCCGCGGAGGACAGCGGAATCCCGCTGTCCGTCAACGTCGCTGTCAGCTGTGCCGGGGCGCCGGGCAGCCGCGAGCCCTGGCTCAGCAACACGCCGAGCCGCAGCGCGCTGCGGGCTTGGACGCTCAGCGTGAACGGCACGCCGTGCGCCTTGATCCCCGTCACGATCTGATCGAACAGCTGCCCGCCACGTTTGCGGTCGGCCAGGCGCTTGCGCAGTTCGGTGATCCAGCGGTCAAGCTCTCGCCCGTCCACGGACAGCACGGCCTGCCACTCCCCCTCCTGACCTGCCACGCGCAGCACGCGGTAGGCCTCGCCGACGACCTCGACCGGGCTCGCGGCGGAGCCGTCCGGTGCGATGAGCTCCACGCGCAGAGCCCGCGCGTTCTCGCCGAGCACCAGCACGTCCGCGCGGATGTCGGCGGCGGTGAGCAGGAACGGGACGACGACCTTGCCGCCGACCGGCACGAAGCCGTCCGGGTCGACCACGATGGCGGAGTTGGTGGCTCCGGCCAGCACCTGGGCGAAGTACTTCTGCAGCAGCAGCTGGTCGTCCGCGCCGGAGTTGCCGGTGAGCAGGAGGTAGCCGCCGGTGCCGTTGGCGATGTCGGACAAGGCGCCGGGGTTGAGCTGGTCGGCGGTGCCGAGGCCGATGGCGAACACGCGGCTGTGCACGGAGGACGCCGCGGCGGCGATGGTCTTGTCGGCTGTTTCGTGGCCGTCGGTGAACACGACGGTGGCGGTGTGGTCGTAGTCCATCGCGACCGGTGCGAGCTGTGCGGCGGCGCTTTCCAGGCCGTCACCGATGGCGGTGAGGCCGTTGAGGTCCGTGAGCGTTCCGATGATCGCGGTGGAGGCGGCGAGCCGGCCTGCTCCGCCGATCATGGGACCGGCATCGGTGACCGGTGCGGCTTCGGCGGCATCGGTGTCGAAGCGGACGACGCCGATGCCGTCGGTGTCGTCGAGCAGCGTGACGAACAGCGGCGCGGAGTCGTGCAGGACGTCCATGCGGGTCTTGCCGAGCAGGCCGGAGGCGAGACTCATGCTGCCGGACCGGTCCAGGACCAGCGACGCGCCGACGGTCGGGTTCGGCACGACGGTCGCGGTCACCGGGACCGTGAACACGTCGCCGGTCTCGGTGATGGTGACGGTCAGGGTGCCGGAATCCGATGAGCCTGCGGCATTCGGCGTGTAGAGCACCCAGACCAGCAGGTCGCTGGCCTCGAAGCCGTCCGGGTGCGGTGAGGTGACCGATGCGGACAGGACGGTGAACGGAGCGGTGACCGAGGCGGTGGCGGTCACCTCGGTGCAGCCGCGCACTCGAAGCCGCAACGCGCGAGCCGTCGGCAGGTGCTCGATCACGTCGAGGAACCGGATGGGGTCACCGACGGCCGGTGAGACCTGCTCCACGGTCAACGGCAGGGTGTCGTAGCAGGGTGGGCGCACCACGGACGGGTGGCGGCAGTTCTTGCTCTCGATGCTGGGTGACGCGCCGGCCCACGGGTCGATCGGTGAACCGAACTGGACGGTGCCGTTCCACGGCTGCATCGAATCCAGGATGCTGCCCGGTCCGGTCGTGCCCGACTGGTCGCCGTAGACCTGGTCCGGGTCGAGTCGCCAGTCGTGGCCCGGCTGCGCCTGCCACATCGCGAAGAGCCGGTCCACGTTGCTGTGCAACAGGAACACGAACGGGTCCTCGAACGCCTGGTGCTGACCGCCGATGTCGCCACCGACGTAGCCGTGCGCGCTGCCGTGCCATCCCTCCAGCTCGGTGCGGAACGCTTGCCACTGCTGGGCTTGGGGAAGGCCGTCAGCGCTGCCGATGATCGAGGCGTCCGAGTCGATCCCCGTCGCCCCCGCTCCGGCGCTCCGCTGGACGGACTGCGGTGGATCGGCCGGGTTCCCGGTCTGTTCACGGCTGCCGGCGAGCACACCGCCGTTGTGCAGCGCGGCGAGCGGTCCGTCGACCATTCCGTTCATCGTGCCGAAGAGGGTGTTGGAGGAGAGGTCGACGGTGCCGCCCTGGCCGTCGGAGGCGGCGCGCGGATCCTGCGTCCAGTCCCAGTAGTGCAGGGCGACATCGGGGTTCGACTGCTGCAGCAGTGCCTCGAAGCGGTTGCAGAGCTCGCGGTGCCATGGCAGGAAGGAGTTGCCGCCGTGGTTGTGGGTCGACTGGTGGATCTCGTCCTGCTTGTCCCAGTAGGACACTCCTCCGGGGAAGGCGTGCAGGTCGGCTTGCAGCAGGGCGTCGATGAACGCCTGCCGCTCAGTCGGCGTGAGGTGGGCGATGTTGCGTCTGACCGGTCCAGCCATCGTGGGCCCCCTTTGTGCGGATAACTCGAGGAGGTTGGATGGCGCGCGCAAATACACCACGCGGCACGGTATTGGCACTCCGAATGGGTCAGAGCCTGCCGCTGAAAGAACGGAAGGGCCTCGCGCAGGCGCCGCGCGGCACAGAGCGAGCCAGAAGTCTCTGCCGACTGTGACGCGTCGTGGGTTTGCGGACGCTGCGCGTGTTGATCGAACTCACTCATGCCCCGCGTCCTGCCCCCGGACGCGAGGTCTTGTCACGTCGAACTTCGGGCTGCGACAGGACGCTCGGTACGACGGTCTTGGCATTGCCAACCGCGGTCGTGGCGGAAACGGGGCCCGCCAGCGACTTCGGACTGTGGGTGAAGATCGCGCACGCCGACAGGACGACAGCAGTGGTCACGAGGTCGACCCTCTGGTGTGGTCGCGCGAGAGGGAGATCATGGCCTGGGGATCGACGGTTCTATGCCCGCGACGAGGTTGAACGCGCCGGTGAGCAAATTGAGTGCCACCACCCCGACCACATCAGCGATGACCCGGTCACTCCAGCCGTGTGCCCGCAGTTCCGCGACATCGTCGTCCGAGATTCCGGACGGCTCCGCGAGAACGCGCACCGCGAAGGCGATCAGTGCCGCCTCACGAGGATCAACGGCGGTGCCCTGGCGTGCGAGGACGATGTCGCTTTCGCTGAGTCCGTTCGCACGGGCAGCCTCGGTGTGCGCTGCCAAGCAGGCGCCGCAGCCGATCCACTCCTGTGCCGCGAGGGAGATCTTCTCGCTGAGAGCGCGCGGCAGCTTGACGCGCTTGAGGGCTCGCGACAAGTCCAGGTAGCCCTGCAACAGTGCGGGTGAGTGCGCCATGGTGCTGACCATGTCCCCGACCGAACCACGTCGCGTGAGGATCTCGGCGAGAAGCCCACGGGACTTGTCCGGGGCGTCCGCGGGGGCGAGGGCGGAAATGCGTCGCATGTGGAACCTCCTGAAGCAGACAGGTTGCCGCCCGCCTTTCGTGAGGCGGGCGGCAACACAGGTGAATGATCAGGCGTTGGCCGACTCGTGCTTGGCCTCCGGTGCGGCCGAACGGCTTCCGGGCAACGTGGCGGCCGCGATCAGCGCGCCCACGACCGCGATGCCGGCGGCACCGATGAAGGCGGCGGACACTCCGGTGGTCAGCTCGTCGACGTCACCGAGCCGGCCGGCCCCGTACGAGGCCGCCAGCGCCGTCATCGCGGCCAGGCCGAGGGCAGACCCGATCTGGTAGCTGGTGTTGACGATGCCCGAGGCGAGGCCGCCCTCCTCCGGGCGCGCGCTCGAGATGGCTGTGCCCAGCGACGGGATGAATGCCAGCGCCATGCCGGTGGCGGCCACCAGCGACGCGGGCAGCACGTCCGCCCAGTAGGTGCCGTCCGGACGCACGAGCGCCAGCCAGCCCAGACCGGCAGCGAGCACCACCAGGCCGGTGACGATCATCGTCTTCGTGCCGAACCGCGCGGTCAGACGCGGTGCCACGACCACCATCAACAGCATGATCGCGGTAGTCATCGGCAGCAGTGCCGAGCCACTGGCGAAAGCGCCCAGTCCGAGGACCTGCTGCAGGTAGAGGTTGAGGAAGAACCACATCGGGATCCACGCCCCACCGAGCAGGAGCTGCGCGACGTTGGCGGCACCGAGCTGGGGCGTGCGGAAGATGCCCAGCCGCACGAGCGGTGCCTTCCGCTTGGCCTGGATCAGCAGGAACGCGCCCAGCAGCACGACGGCGACGACCACGCCCAGGATCGTCTCGGCTGAGGCCCAACCCGCTTCGGGAGCGCGCACGATGGCGTAGACCGCTACCGCGAGGCCGGCCGTCACGGTGATCGCGCCGAGCAGGTCGGTGGAGCCGCGTTGAGCGGCACCGGCGGGCATCAGGGCCGGGATGGCGATCAGGGCGATCAGGGCGATCGGCACGTTGATGTAGAAGACCCAAGGCCAGCTCAGGTACTCGGTGATGACGCCGCCGAGAAACACACCGGCGGTGCCACCGGCCGGAGCGGCGGCGCCGTAGATCGCGAGCGCCTTGCCGAGCTGCGCCGGTTCGCTGCCGAACAGCATCATCAGCAGGGTCAGCGCGGAAGGCGCGATGAGTGCGGCACCCGCACCCTGCACCGCGCGGCCCGCGAGCTCGACCCAGACCTCTCCCGCGGCACCGGCGACGACGGAGCCCACGAGGAGCACCAGCCAGCCGGTGGCGAACATGCGACGGGCACCGAGCAGGTCGGACAGCCTGCCGCCGAGCAACAGCAGCCCGCCGAACGCCACGACGTAGGCGTTGAAGACCCAGGACAGGTTCTCCTGCGAGAACCCGAGATCCGTCTGGATGCGCGGCAGTGCCACGCCGATGATCGAGGTATCCATGATGACCATGAACTGCGCGGCGGCGATGAGAGCGAGCGCCCACCACCTGCGCCGACCGGTCTGCTCCACACTGGACATTTCAATAC
Source organism: Lentzea miocenica (assembly GCF_033949945.1). NCBI lineage: Bacteria > Bacillati > Actinomycetota > Actinomycetes > Pseudonocardiales > Pseudonocardiaceae > Lentzea > Lentzea miocenica. The sequence goes on along the minus strand of NZ_JAXAVW010000030.1, from coordinate 39,527 downwards.
TCCATACTGGTAGGGGGTATAAACCAGGCAGACCTCTGCCATGACGGCATGCGGCTGCCACTACCCCTAGAACACGAAAGATTCGGACGATCTGTGGCCGCGGGCATCCGCGGCCACAGGTCACTCAGTGGTGGTGATGACCCTCGGGGCCACCACCGTGGTACTGGTGCACCACCGCGTGCCCCTTGCCCCGCGAGATCAGCCACCGGTTGACCGGGACCGTGACCACGAAGGCCACCGCCAGCGCGAATGCGAGGCTCCCCCAGAACAGCCAGCTGCCGAGGCCCGCCTCCATCGCGCCCGGCACGGCGAGCATCACTCCGTTGTCCACGATCTCCATCACGGCGATCGACACGGTGTCGGCGGCGAACGCGACACCGATGGCGGCACGGAGAGGCAAGCCGGACTTGAGCACCGGCCGGATGGTGAACGCGTAGCCGAACACGAACGCGAGCGCGACGGCCAGCACGATCGTCGACAGGTTCGACCACCCCAGCGCGGTGCCGATGATCATGCCGAGCACTTCACCGATCGCACAGCCGGTGAGGCAGTGCAGCGTCGCAGAGATGGCGAGCTTCGTCAGACTCGATTGCGCACCAGCGTGATTCATGATCCGTTCCTTTGCCTTACCTCTCGGGCCTACATACCCTACTGGGGTATGCTGCGGCGAACATACGCCCATACCCCCAGGGGGTGTCAAGAGACTGTTGAGGACGCACCGCCAGACACACGCGATCCAGCTCGGTCAGCGGTGCGATCGACAAGAAGAAAGAGCGCGCACGCCAACGTGGACCGGCTGCTCAGCCTCTGAACAACGATGCCCTGCTCCTCGTTGGAGGAACAGGGCATCGCAACCGTGCGCAACTCTGAGCTCTATGAGCTGGACACGACCTTGTTGGGCGTGGCCACCCGCGCACGCGGTGCCGCAGGCTCCACGGTCTCCGCCGTGGGCAGGCGCAACCGCTTGAGCGCCAGGGCGTTCAGCGCGACGATCAGGCTGGAGCCGGACATCGACAGCGCGGCGATCTCCGGACGCAGCATGAGGCCGAAGGCGGGCTCGAACACGCCGGCGGCGATCGGCAGCGCGATGGCGTTGTAGCCGATGGCCCAGCCGAGGTTCTGACGCATCTTGCGCAAGGTGCCGCGGCCGATGCGCAGCGCGATCGGGACGTCGAGCGGATCGGACCGCATCAGGACGACATCGGCGGTCTCGATCGCCACGTCGGTGCCCGCGCCGATGGCGATGCCCAGATCCGCCTGTGCCAGCGCCGGCGCGTCGTTGACGCCGTCGCCGACCATGGCGACCTTGCGGCCATCGCGCTGCAGTTCGGCGATCTTGGCCGCCTTGTCGCCGGGCAGCACCTCGGCGATGACGGTGTCGATGCCCAGCTGTGCGGCGATCCGCGCGGCGGTGGCCTGGTTGTCTCCGGTCAGCATGACAACCTCGACGCCCAGGTCGTGCAGAGCCGCGACGGCCGCGACCGAGGTGTCCCTCGGCGCGTCGGCGATACCGATCACGGCTGCCGCGACGCCGTCCACCGACACCAGCACGGCGGTGCGGCCGGTGGCGGCCAGCTCGTCGCGGCGCGCCGCCAACGTTCCCAGATCGACGTTCTCCCTCTCCAGCAGGCGCCGGTTCCCGACCACCACGCGGCGACCGTCCACCTGCGCGATCGCGCCGTGTCCCGGCACGTTCTCGAACCGCTCCGCGCGGGCGGCAGCGACGCCGAGTGCGTCGGCATGACGGACGACGGCCTCGGCGAGCGGGTGTTCCGACTCGCGTTCCACGGCGGCCACCAGCCGCAGCAGCTCGTCCTGCGACATGCCGTCGGTGATCACGTCGGTGATCTCGGGCTCGCCCTTGGTGAGGGTGCCGGTCTTGTCCATCACGACGACCTGGATGCGCGCGGAGGTCTCCAGTGCCATGGCGTTCTTGAACAGCACACCGCGTTTCGCACCCATGCCCGTGCCGACCATGATCGCCGTCGGTGTGGCCAGGCCGAGCGCGTCCGGGCAGGTGATCACCACGACCGTGATCGCGAACAGGATAGCGGTGGCGAACGTGCTGCCGGTCAGCAACCACGCGGCGAGGGTGGCGCCACCGCCGATGAGGGCCACCAGCACCAACCAGAACGCGGCGCGATCAGCGAGCCGCTGGCCGGGAGCCTTGGAGTTCTGCGCCTCCTGCACGAGCTTGACGATCTGCGCCAGTGCGGTGTCCGAGCCGACCTTGGTCGCCCGGACGCGCAGGGTTCCGTTGGCGTTGATGGTGGCGCCGATGACCGCGGAGCCGGAAGCCTTGTGCACCGGCAGGCTTTCGCCCGTCACCATCGACTCGTCGACCTCCGACTCGCCCTCCTCGACCACGCCGTCGACGGCGATCTTCGCGCCTGGCCGGACGAGCAGCAGGTCTCCCACGACGACCTCGGCGGTGCTCACCTCGACCGGTTCACCGTCACGGATCACGACGGCCTTGGGCGGCGCGAGGTCGAGCAGCGTGCGGATCGCGTCGTTGGCGCCACCGCGGGCCCGCATCTCGAACCAGTGCCCCAGCAACACGAACGCCGCCAGCACGGTCGCTGCCTCGTAGAACACCTCACCGCCACCGGTCAGCGTGATGACCAGCGAGTACAGCCATCCCGATCCGACGGCGACCGCCACGAGCACCATCATGTCCAGCGTCTTGGCCCGCAGTGCCCGGACCGCTCCGTCGAAGAAGATCCAGCACGAGTAGAAGACCACCGGCAGGCTGAGAACCAGCGCCCACACGTCCTGCCGCACCCCGAACGGCGTCGGCAGGTGCAGTCCGAACACCTCGGTGCCGATCGGCGACCACAACACGATCGGGAGTGAGAACACCAGCGCGACCAGGAACCGGTTGCGCATGTCGGCGACCATCGCCGCCATCGACATGCCGGCGTGCCCTCCGTGCCCCATCGCCTCGTGCGGAGACCGCAACGTCTCCGCGTGATCATGATGGTCGTGATCGTGCCCGGCCCTGTCCGGCTCCTCCATGGGATCGCAGATGTGATGGGGCACCGACTGGCCGGCGCAGTGGTAGCCGCAGTCGATCACCCACTGGCGCAGCGTGGCGACAGAGGTGTGGGAGGGGTCGAAGACCACCGTCGCCGTCTGGGCGGTGGGATTGACCGAGACGTCGAGCACTCCGGGTTGCCGGCCCAGCTTGGCGTTGACGACGTTCTGCTCGGACGCCCACCGCAGTCCGCTGACGTCGAGCACGGCTGTGCTGGTGTGATCACTCATGATCATGCCTTCCTGGCCCGCGGTCGATGTGCGGCCCGACTGGACTGGACTACCAACAGGAGAGCCGCGATGACGATCGCGTCGCCAAGCCCCTCCATCAGGGTGACGCGCTCGCCGAGAACCGCAACACCGAACGCGACGCCGACCACCGGGACGAGCAGCGTCCAGGCGGTGACCGAGGTGAGCGATGCGCGGCGCAGCTCGCCGAACCACAGCACGTACGGCAGTGCTGTCGCGCCTGCGGAAAGCACGAGCAGCACCGTGATGAACCGGGCGCTCCAGGTGATGGTGGTGGGCGGGCCTTCGGTGACCGCGGCGACCACCGACAGAACCGTGCCGCCGAACAGGAACTGCCACACGCCCAGGGCGAGCAGGTCGACATCGTCCAGACGGCGGGCCAGCAGCGCACCCGCGGTGATCCCGGCGGCGGCCAGCACCGCGAGGCCTGCTCCCCCTCCGAGACCGGTCGGCGCGGCCACCAGCACCAGTCCGCCGAAACCGAGCGCCACCCCCGCGATCTCGACCACCCGTGGCCGCTCGGCGTACAACCACCAGGCGGGCAACACGATCAGCAACGGCGCCGAGTTGCTCAGCACTGCGGCGGCCCCGGTGGTCAGCCCGCTCGTGCTGGCGAACATCGCACCGAAGGTGAGCGTGACGTTCGTCAGCGCCAGCACGCCGATGAGACCCCAGGTCCCCGCTTCGCGGGGAAGCACTGTCGCGTCCGCTCGCCGACCGACGAGTAGCAAAACGGCCAGCAGCAACAGTCCGGCGACCAGCGCGCGCAGGGCCGCGAACCACAGCACCGGAGCGTCCCGCATACCCCACGTGATCAGCGCGTAGCACGAACCCCAGCCCACGACGACGATCAGCATGCGCCACGGACGCACCCCTGTCGCCTCGGCACGCGCGGTGATCACGTCTGGTAGCCCAGCGTCGTCGCCATGCCCGCTTCGGCGTGGTAGGTGTTGTGGCAGTGGACCATCCATTGGCCTGGGTTGTCGGCGTCGAAGTCACAGGCCACCGTCTGCCCCGGCAGCACGATCGCGGTGTCCTTGCGTGGCCCGCCGGCGATCTGGAACGTGTGGCCGTGCAGGTGCATCGGGTGCCACATCATCGTGCTGTTCACGAACTCGACGCGCACTCTTTGTCCACTTCGGACTCGGGCGGGGTTGGTGAGATCACCCGCGCGCCCGTTGATCCCCCACTCGTAGCTCATCATTCCCCCGGTGAGCGCGAGCCGGTGCACGACGTCGGGCTGCTTGGCGGGCAACACCGCCGAGTCGGCCGGCCTCAGGTCCGCGTACCCGACGACTTTTCCGCGCAGCTCCGCGGGTTGCACGGTCGGTTCGGGCACAGCACCCGGACCGGTGCGCACCACCGCGAACGCGGCACCGGACTTGGTTTCGGCCTGCGCGACCAACTCGAACACACCGTCACCGAGTTCGATCAGCACGTCGTAGCGCTCACCCATGCCGATCACCAGCGCGTCGGTGGTCACCGGGACGACCGGGAAACCGTCGGTGTGGGTCACCGTCATGCGGTGTCCGCCCAGCGCGACCCTGAAAGCGGTGTCGGAACCCGCGTTGATGAACCGGACTCGGACACGCTGCCGCGGCCCGGCCTGGAAGGTGACCGGCGCCGCCGGAACGCGGCCGTTGATCAGGTAGTGCGGGTAGGTCACGTCACCGGTGAGCTGCTGGGCCGCGGCTCCGCCCATGCCGTGCATGGAGTGGCCGCCGCGCTGACGCAGTCCGGCGAGCACCTCGTCCGGTGTGGTGCCGGTGCCGTCGAGCCAGTCGTCGAGCACGACCGTCCACTCGGCGTCGTACTTGCCGGGCTCGGCGGGATCCTCGACGATCAGCGGCGCGTACAGGCCGCGGTCCAGCTGAGTCCCGGTGTGCGGGTGGAACCAGTACGTGCCGGGCGCCGGCGCGACGAACCGGTAGGTGAACGTCTCCCCCGGCCTGATCGGCGGCTGGGTGAGATGCGGCGCGCCGTCCATGTCGTTGCGCAGCGCCAGCCCGTGCCAGTGGACGGAGGTGTCCACGGGCAGCTGGTTGACCAGGCGCGCCTCGATCAGGTCGCCCGCGCCCACCCGGAGCTCCCGTCCTGGCGCTTCTCCGTCGTAGGTCCACGTGCTGACCACCGGACCGCCGAGGTCGATCTGCCCAGTCGTGGCCGTGATCGTGACCGATCGGGTGCGGCCAGTGCCGCCGCGCGCCGCTTCTGTCTGTCCCACCAGCGGATCGGTGGGCAGAATCAGCGGAGATCCGGCTTCGGACGTGCAGGCCGCCAATACACCGAGCGCGGTGGCCCCGAGGAAGGCGCGGCGGTTGAACGGGCTCATGCGGGACTCCTGCGGAACAGTCGGGCCGCTGCCAGCCCGAGCACGACCAGCCAGCCGATGCCCAGCAGCAACGCTTGCCACTCGTCGAAACCCGCGGTCAGGCCACCGTCGAGGAGCACCCGGTCGGCCCCGTAGCCGGGTAGGAACCGCGCCCAGCCGGGCGGCTCGTTGCGCAGCATGGGGCTCTGTGCGATGCCGATGTCCAGGAACGGCACCAGAAACGCGATCAGAACACCCGAGACGCGGCCGAAGATCGGCCCGAGGCAGACACCGATGAGCGCGTAGGTCGCGGCGAGCAGCACACTGCCGACCGCGTAGACGGGCCACTGCCGAGCGTCGAACACCATCGCGGTGACCGCGAGGGACGCCGCCGTCACCAGCAGGACAGCGAAGCCGATCACCATCAGCCGGGCGGACAGCAGCGCGCCGGTGCGAAACCCGGCCAGCGTGAGCCGCTGATCCCCGGATCGTGCGTCGAGAACGACGAACAGCCCGGCAAGGGTGGCCAGCGATCCGATCGCGATCGGGGTCATGGTGCCCGCGTGGACATCCGGCAGCCAGAAGGAGAATGAGGACTCGCGCCCATTGTCCACAAGGGACAGAACCATGGGCTTCTCAGGAGTGATCGCATTGGACAGCCAGATGAACACGACCGGAACGACGATCAGCAGCACCCAGAGCACCGGGTTGCGCCGGTAGTCGCGCAGCCCCATGCGCAAGCCGGTGGTGAACTGACCACTACGGCCGGCGCCGCGGTGCGCGACCCGCGTGGTGGCCGTGACCACGAACCAGGCCGCCAGCAGTGCGCCGAGCGTCCAGGTCAAAGCCCAGCCGAGGTCGCCGAGCCGGCCGCCGTGGCGGGAGGGCAGGTCGACCATCCACAGTGTCACGAAGTGGGTCGGGAACCAGCGGGTGGCGAGCCGGTCCGGTGAGCCGATCGCGGGACCGAAGAAGACGTCCATGATCCACACGAAGAGGATCAGCACGGTGCCGTTGACCGGGTTGCGCACGAGCACTCCGGTGAGTGCGCCGATCGCCAGATAGGTCACGGCGAACATGAGGGTGCCCGCGATGATCCGTTCCGGTTCGTCGATGCCTGTGCGCGCGGCCAGCGCGATCAGCGCGGCAGCGGACACCAGCACAGCCAGCACGAGCCCCGTCGCCATGCGGGCAGCGACCAGGCAGGTGGACGGCAGGCCGGCGAGCACGAGCCGTCGATCCGCGGCCCGTGCGGCCCGCAGCTGGAAGTACATGGCGACACCGGCCAGGAATCCGGCCGCCCACCCGGCCGCCGCGGTCTCCACGGACGGGCCGGTGCCGCCGAGCAGCTTCGCCGCCTCGGCCATCGATCCGGCCGCTACCACGACGAACACCACTGGGACGAGCACCAGCACCAGCGGGTTGACCGGGTTGCGGGCGTAGTCGGCCAGGAACCGCCGAACGAACAGCACCGTGGTCATCGCGGCACCGTCCGCCCGGCACGCAGATCCACGATCCGGTCGAAGCGTTCCTCGTCGGCGACGAAGTGGCTGATGATCAGTACCGAGCGGCCGGATTCCCGCCGCTGCGCCACCAGCTCCCAGAACCGGACGTAGGTGTCCCAGTCGAACCCGGCGTAGGGCTCGTCGAGCAGCAGCACCTCAGGGTCGGCCAGCAGTGCCAAGCCGAGGTTGAGTTTTGCCAGCGTTCCGCCGGAGAGCTGGTCGGCCCGTGTGGTCGCGTACCGCTCGAAGCCCAGCGCCTCGTACAACTCGCGGCGGGACCTGCGCTCCGCCTCCGGACTCATCCGGTATGCGCGGCCGAACAGTTCGAAGTGTTCGTTGCAGGTGAGCCGTTCGTAGGTCACCGGTTCCTGCGGGCAATATCCGAGCCCGCCCGAGACCGACACGGTTCCCGCGTCCGGGCGCAAGGCACCGACCAGGATCTTCATCAGGGTGGACTTGCCCGAGCCGTTCTCCCCCACGAGGCCGACCACCTCGCCGGGACGCAGGGTCAGGTCAGCGCCGCGCAGCACGTCCTGGCGGTGCCGGACCGGCCAGATGCCACGCCGGTAGCTCTTCTCGATCCCGGATGCCACCAGCGCATCGGTGGTCTGTGTCGGAAGCCCGATGGTCATGGCGCACTCCAGGTGCCGGTCACGTCTTGGGGAAGTCCGATGACCCGCAGGTCGACCGTTGTACCCGCGGGAACCGGGGTGGCGAACCGCAGCGTTCCTTCGCGATGGTGCCCTCCAGGGCCCTGGCCTTCCCAGACGGCGCCGTCGGCCACTGCTCCGTTGACGGTCAGCTCGGCCGAGGCAGCGAGGTCGAGGTCCAGCTCCACGGTGTGGGTGTCGAGCACGATCTTGAACACTGCGCCGGAACCGTCCAGGGCGAGCGCGGTCATCGTCACCTCGACATCGCCGGCCTGCACCGTGCGAGTACCCAGGTCCGCAGAGCTCGGTTCGGGTCGCGAGAGCCACCAGGCGATCGCACCGACAACAACCAGCGCGACCACGACAATCACGGCGACGCCGCGCCACGACGTGGTGATGTGAACCATGACGTCTCACCGTCCTGCGGGGACTGGAGTGCGGCGCAGCCGCCGGGCAGAGAGGAACACCCCGAGCGCGTTGATCGCGACTCCGGCCACCATGATCGGAGTCCGGTACTCGGTGAGGAACACGGCTGCGCCGGAAGCGCCGATGATCGGCGCGAGATCGGCCACGTGGTGAGCGCAGCACGCGACCATGCCGACAGCGGAAGCACCCGCGCCCGTGCCCGCAGCAGCGCGCACGTCGGTGTGCAGCCGCTGACGGCGGCGCAGCTCGACGAACAACCCGATCTGCGTGCCGAACCCGGTCAGGATCAGCACGAGCCACGGCCAGTCGTCCACGGCCTGCTGGGCCAGGTGGTCAAGCCCGCCGACACCGCCGACGACAAGTGCGTAGAAGAGACCCAGGGCGGCGGCAGCCACGATCCCGGCGCGCACGGCGTTCCTGCTCATCGCTGCCTCCGAACTCGGTCAGCCGGCGTCGAACGCAGCCGAGGCAGGAAGGCCGGCGTGTGCGCGGCGTAGGCGATCCAGTGCTCACCGAACCGTTGTGCCACCTCGCGTTCCTCGCTGCGCGCCAGCCGCGCGTACACCACGACCAGGATCGGGAACATGATCAACGTCGGGATGGTCGGCCACTGCAACAAGAACCCGATCATCACCAGCAGGAACCCGTCGTACTGCGGGTGCCGCACCCGCCCGTACGGCCCGGTCGTGGCCAGCCGATCCTCCTTCGCGGCCTCGTGCAGCCGGACCCATGCCGCGGAGATCAACCAGAAGCCGGCAGCGATCGCCACGTAGCTGGCCAAGTGGAACGGGCTCAGATGCGGATCGCCCGTCCAGCCGGTCAGGTCGTTCCACAGATGGCCGCCCGCGTGGGTGTCGCGCAGCAACGGAAAGCGCGACCCGAGCCAGCTGCCCAGCAGGTAGATGGTCAACGGGATGCCGTACATCTCGGTGAACAACGCCACCAGGAACGCGGTGAACGCCCCCATCGCCCGCCAGTCCCGTTTGGTCTGCGGACGGAAGAAGCTCATCGCGAACACCACGAACAACGCGATGTTCAGGAAGACCAGGGGCCACAGCCCGTAGGCGGCGTCAGCCATCACTGCCGGCCAGAGGTGTGGCGGTGATCCTTGTCGTGCTCATCGGAGCCACCGTGGCCGCCGTGCCCGCCCATCATGAACATCATCATCAGCGGGCAGGCCAGCACAAGCAGCCCGACCAGCAGGGTTCCCGCAGGCACACCGGCGAATCCCAGCCCGACGATCAGGATCGCCAGGGCGATCGCGTACAGCCCGAGGTGCTGGCGTTTCATGACGTCCTCCGCTTCATCGGTTGACTTCGAGCATCGGCTCGTACAACACCCGGCGGCAGGGCCCCCGGCATCTCGACATCAGGGACCTACTACCTCACATAGGAGAATCTTTCTGCTCTGCCCCGACGTCCACATCCGGTTGACAGTGCGGAGGAAAGCGCGGCGGCTGAGTGGAGCTCGGTTATGGGAACGGTTGATGCCGCCTGGACGCTGGACTACGACGGCTTCGACCAGGCCACTGAAGGGGTGAGGGAATCCCTGTGCGCTTTGGGCAACGGGTATGTGGTCACTCGTGGCGCCGCACCGGAGGCGAGCGCGGGCGGGGCGCACTACCCCGGCACGTACGTCGCCGGGGTGTTCAACCGGCTCCGCACCCGGCGGCACGGCCACGTCGACGAGACCGAGAGCCTGGTGAACCTGCCGAACTGGCTGGAGTTGCGCTGGCGGATCGCCTCGGGTCCCTGGATCGTGCCCGGCACCGACGCAGTGGTGGATCTGCGGCAGACGCTGGACCTGCGGGCTGGTGTGCTGCATCGCCGCTACCGTGCCGTCGACTCCGCCGGGCGGGCCACGACGGTGGTGTCCCGGTGCCTGGTGTCGATGGCCGCGCCGCATGTCGCCGCGCTGGACACGACGTTCATCCCGGAGAACTGGTCGGGCCTGCTGCACGTGAGGTCCGGCATCGACGCGCGGACCGCCAACACCGAGGTCACCGCGGACCTGCCACTGGGCAGCCGGCACCTGCGCGCGGAGCGCGCGGGCGGGAACGGCACGGCTGGCGTCTGGGTGCGGATGCGCACCAGCCAGTCCCAGGTAATCGTCGGGATGGCAGCTCGCACCCGTGTCCTCACCGCCGGCCGCATCGTCGAGGTGCCTCGCCGAGTGACCACCGCGGCGGCCCGCCCGCACGAGGATCTGGCGATCCGGGTCGAGGCCGGTCATCCGCTGACCGTGGAGAAGATCGCCGCGGTGTACACCTCCCGCGACCGGGCGATCAGCGAACCGGCCACCGCGGCACGCGACGAAGTCGCTCGTGCGGGCACGTTCGCCGCACTGCAGGCCGCCCACGTCGACGCGTGGCGGGACCTGTGGCGACGCTGCCACGTCGAACTCTGTGCTGACGACGGCGCGGAGTCGGCCGCACGGCTGAACCTGCACACCTTCCACGTGCTGCAGACCGCGTCCGAACACATGCGCGACCTCGACGCCGGGGTGGGGGCGCGCGGGCTGCACGGAGAGGGCTACCGGGGCCACGTCTTCTGGGACGAGCTGTTCCTCCACCGGGTGCTCGTGCTGCACCTGCCCGAGGTCAGCCGGGCGTTGTTGCGGTATCGCCACCGGCGGCTCGACCCGGCACGGCGTGCCGCCCGTGCGGCGGGGCATCGGGGCGCGATGTTCCCGTGGCAGAGCGGCAGCGACGGCCGCGAGGAGACACCCACCGAGCTGTACAACCCCCGATCCGGCCAGTGGATGCCGGACCGTTCGGTCCACCAGCGGCATGTCGGGCTGGCCATCGCCTACTCGGCGTGGCAGTACTACCAGGCCACCGGCGATCTGGCGTTCATGACCACCCACGGTGCCGAGTTGGTGTGTGAGATCGCCAGGTTCTTCGCCGACCTCGCCCAGGAGAATCCGGCGACCGGACGATACGAGATCACCGGCGTGATGGGGCCGGACGAGTTCCACGACGGCTATCCCGGCACCGACACACCCGGACTGGCCAACAACGCCTACACCAACGTCATGACCGCCTGGCTGCTGCGCCGGGCGCTCGAGCTGGTCGCCCTGCTGCGCCACCACGACGGCGCGGCGGTGCTCGACCGGCTCGGTCTCACCGACGGCGAGCTCGCGCGGTGGGCCGACATCACGACTCGGATGTACGTGCCGTTCCACGGTGACGGCATCATCAGCCAGTTCGACGGGTACGCCGACCTCACCGAGTTCGATCTCGCCGGATACCGGGCCCGCTACGGCAACGTCGGCCGCCTCGACCTCATCCTCGCAGCCGAAGGCGACACCCCCAACCGCTATCAGGTGAGCAAGCAGGCGGACGTGCTGATGCTGTTCTTCCTGCTGTCCGCCGAGGAACTGCGGGAAGTGCTGTCCGGCCTCGGATATGCGTGGCCCGAGGAAGCGCTGCCACGCACCGTGAACCACTACTTCTCCCGCGTCTCACACGGGTCCACGCTCAGCCGGGTGGTACACGCCTGGGTGCGGACCCGTACCGACCGCGACTGCTCCTGGGACTGCTTCACCGAGGCACTCGCCGCCGACGTCCTCGACACCCAGGGCGGCACGACCCGCGAGGGCATTCACCTCGGGGCGATGGCGGGCACCATCGACCTGGCCGAACGCTGCTACCTCGGACTGGAGACACGCGACGACGCGCTGTGGCTCAACCCCGTGCTGCCCAAAGAGATCAACCGCCTGCGCACCACGCTCACCTTCCGCGGGCACCGGCTCCAGGTCACCGCCACCCACACCGAACTCACCGTCATCGCCGCGGCCACTGACGCCGCACCGGTGACCGTCCACGCCGCCGGTCGCGAGCTGCGCCTGGGCGACACAGGCACCGAGGCGACCGTCCCGACAGGACCGAAGTCGGGACACCCCGCCACAGCGAACAGCATCCGCCGAGGCCTGATCGACGGCTCACATCCGCAATCAGCACGAACGGAGTTCTGACATGGGTGACGACATCCAGCTGGGCCGCCTTGCCGGTTTCCCCTTGCGCGTCAACTGGAGCGTGCTGGTGGTGCTGTGGCTGTTCACCTGGAGCCTGGCCGGCCACACCCTTCCCGTCGATGCACCGGGCCACCCGACCGCGACGTACTGGCTGGCCGGTCTGGCCGGCGCTGTGGTGTTCCTCGGCTCGATCCTGACCCACGAACTCGCCCACGCCCTCGTCGCCCGCCGCTCCGGCGTCGAAGTCAAGGGCCTGACCTTGTGGATGTTCGGCGGCATCGCCAGCTTCGGTTCCGAGGCGAAGACCCCGAGGGACGACTTCCGGATCGCCGCGGCCGGGCCCGCCACGAGCCTCATCCTCGCGGCCGTCTTCGCCGGTGTGGCCATCGGACTCGACGCGTTCGGGGTCGCGCACATCGTCGTCGGCGTCGCCTGGTGGCTGGCAGGCATCAACCTGCTGCTCGGCTTGTTCAACCTCCTCCCAGGTGCACCACTGGACGGCGGCCGGGTCCTGCGTGCCTACCTGTGGCACCGGCACGGGGACGTCACCCGCGCGGCCCTGGGCGCCACCCGCGCCGGCCGCGTCCTGGCGTTCGGGCTCATCGCGCTCGGCCTGGTCGAGTTCCTCGCCGGGTACGGGTTGGGAGGCTTGTGGATGGTCTTCATCGGCTGGTTCCTGCTCACCGCCGCACGCGCCGAGGAGGCGCAGGTGCTCACCCGGCAGGCCCTGGCGGGCATCCGCGTCGCCGACGTGATGAGCACCGACCCGCACACCGGCCCCGGATGGCTCACCGTCGACGCATTCATCGAACGCTACGTGCTGGGCGACCGCCACTCGGCCTACCCCGTCGAAGGACCCGACGGAGGCATCGACGGGCTCATCACACTGGCCCAGCTGCGGGCCGTCCCTAGCGTCGAACGGGCCACGACCAGAGTCCGCGACGTGGCCATCCCCCTCGCCGACGTGCCGACGGCGACACCGGACCAGCCACTCACCGGGCTGCTCGAACACCTGTCCCCGGACACCGGCGGCCGAGCCCTGATCTTCGACGACGGCCGGTTGGTCGGCATCATCACCCCGACCGACATCGCACGGACCATCGACATCAGGGGATTCGACGTGCTGCCGTCTGCCGGCCACCGCCACTGAGCCGACCACGAGCGAACACCCACACCGGTGTGGTCAGCCGAAGGTCGATCGGCGCCGGGAACGGGGACCTTCGGCAGCGGCGTCGGCACAGGCACGGTCGCATCGTGAGACCACGACAGATCGAAATCCGGACGGAGCGTCATCATGAATGGCTCGATCATCATCGTCGGTGTCATCGCCGTGGTCCTGGTACTGCTGGGCATGTCGGTGAAAGTCGTCAAGCAGTACGAACAGGGTGTGCTCTTCCGGCTGGGACGGGTGCGCGGGGTGCGCATGCCGGGCCTGCGGCTGATCATTCCGGTGGTGGACGTCATGCGCCGGGTGTCGCTGCGGATCGTCACGCTGCCCATCCAGTCGCAGGGGATCATCACCAGGGACAACGTCAGCGTCGACGTCTCGGCGGTCGCGTACTTCAAGGTCGTCGACGCGGTGAAGTCGGTCGTCGCGATCGAGAACGTCTACCACGCCATCGACCAGATCGCCCAGACCACGCTGCGCAAGGTCGTCGGTCAGCACACCCTCGACCAGACGCTGTCCGAGACCGACAAGATCAACCTCGACATCCGCAAGATCCTCGACGTCACCACCGTCGAGTGGGGTGTTGAGGTGACTCTGGTGGAGCTGAAGGACATTCAGCTGCCGGAGAGCATGAAGCGCGCGATGGCCAGGCAGGCCGAGGCCGAGCGGGAGAAGCGCGCGAAGATCATCAACGCCGAGGGCGAGTCGCTCGCCGCGGCCGCGCTGGGCGACGCGTCGGACACCATGATGGCGCACCCGCTGGCGTTGCAGCTGCGCAACCTCCAGACGCTCGTCGAGCTCGGCGTGGACAAGAACACCACGGTCGTGTTCCCCGCACCGCTGATGAGCACCATCGGTGAACTCGGGTCCTTCCTGGCCCGCGAAGCGGCTGCGGCGGTTCCCAGGGCCGAAGTCCCGGCCTCCGCCATCCCGACGCAGCCCCTCGGCACGCCGCCGGCACAGGAGACTCTGCCGAACGGCGAGCCCGTCGCTTCTCCGCGATAGACACATTCGCGAAACATGGGTGATGTGTCCGGTCGACTCCGGACACATCACCTGAGCCGGGTGGCGCGTTTCGGGCTCTGGACAGCAGCTCCATCCATCGTGGATTCAACCGGTGGTGCGGGCCAGCATGCCGGACAGCAGGTCAACCACTGTCGCCGTCATCCTGCCGAGCGCACCGCAATCCCCCGGTGTGCGACGGGGTACGTCGAGTAGTTCCCGCAGCGGAACCTCGCGGACCGTGCTGACCTCGGCCAGGTTGGCCGAGCCGGTGAACGCGGACCGGGCCGACCAGGCCAGCACCGGACTGACGAGGAACCCGCTGTCGGGCAAGGCGAACGGCGGCAGAACGCCGAGGACCTCCACCGCGTCCGGGTCGAGGCCTGTCTCCTCACCCGCTTCTCTCAGCGCGGCCGCGACCGGCCCGTCATCGCCGGGTTCGACCGCGCCGCCGGGGAACACGAGCTGGCCGGGATAGTGAGCCAGATCGGGAGTGCGTTCGGTGAGCAGCACTCGTGGGCCGATGGAACCGTCCGTGACCAGCACCAGCACCGCCGCAGGCCGCAACACGACCTGCTCGGGCAACCTGTGCTCCACCATCTGACGACGGATGAGGTCCGTCTCCAGTTGTTCAACCCATTCAGGTTTCGAGGATGGTCGACCAACTCGGATCGACGGCTCGTCATTGTGCACCGTGAGCCATCTGAGCCGGCCGGAGCTCACGGTCATCAGCGCCACACCGGGCTCGGGATCGCCCGCGTGGACGAACCGGGTCTGCTGGCCGAACCCCGGATGCCCGAACAACGCGCGAGCCGGGCGGTGGGCGACCAGGTCGCCGGTGTCCGCCCATTCCGCGGGGTTGTTCGCCACGACGACCAGTGCCTGGCACGATCCGACCAGCTGTGCGACGGGGCCGCCGAAGGGCACGAGCGTCTCGCTCATGGCGGGTACCAGCACGAGGTTCACACCTGCTTCGGTGAGCGCGTGCACGGCCTGCGGGTTGAGCAGGTCGCGGCAGATCGCGATCACCAGATGCCAGCCGTCGGCGGTCACGTGTACGCGGATCTCCGGCCAGCCCTGCGGCTGGATGTCCTCCGCCACCGGACGGTCCGCCGGGGAGTGCTTGTCCTGAAGCAGGGGAAGGTCACTCCCCCGCACCCACCCGACGGCCGTGTTGCGCCGGCGCGGCGAATCGTCACCGGCCTCGTCCTCGTGGTGGTGGCTACCCGCGATCAGCAGACGAGGGCCTTCCGGCCTGCGCACCCAGTCCCGCAGTCGCGCGCTCAACCGCTCGGTGACGCACAGTTCGGGCAGGACCACGATGGAAGCCCCGGACGCCGCGGCGCGAGCGACGAGCCTGTCGATCTCGGCGAGTTGCGCGTCCGGGTCCGCCGGACGCACCGGAAAGGTCCGCCGGCGCGCGTCTCGGGTGAACTCGAAATCGTCGAGGCTCCGATTGGGGTGGCAGGTCGCCACGACGGTACCTGCCGTGACCAGACCGGCCAGGAGCTCCGTCGCGCTGTAGTCGAACACGACCTGGAAGCGGGTGGCCCACTCGCCTGCCAGCCGAACCCGGCGGGTCTCGTCCAGCCGGTTCGCCAGGCGCCACGGTGGTGACGTGGCCGCCATCGCGGTGACCTGTCGCAAATCGGGACTGTCCAGTGGCACTGGATCCCCGACGCCAGGCTGATAAGGGCTGCGGCGCCGGAAGGAGCCCGCGAAGGTGTGGCCGTACGTGCTGTCCACCAGCTCGGCCAGCGCGTGTGCCACCACCACAGCCGGAACATCGTCCACCGGCTCGAGTGCCGCGGCGAGCGCGTGCCGTGCCGCGCGCGGCAGCTCCCGTTCTCCTGGCCGGGCGGGAAGCACCTCGGCCAGCTCCGTGAGCACAACCGTCACCCTCGCCCTGCAATCCGGATCGCTCACCCGCTCCCACAGCACCGGATGCTCGTCGCGGCACAACCGCAGCAGGTGGGTAACCGTGACCAGCGGTTCTGGCTCCTCGGCGATCGCGGCACGCATCGCCGCCACCCGGTCGGGCAAGGAGCTCAACCCCGGCACACACGGTGAACAGACGCCGTCCATCACCTGCCAAGGCTGCTGGCCGGGCGAAGACTCCGGCCAGCGCCGATCGACCTCCTTGCACAAGGACCTACGACCCGCCATAGGAGACCTTCGGCCCGCGACGTCGTCCGCACCGGGGTCGACAGTGAAGAGCAAAGGCAGTTGTTCGACGATTGTGCGAAGGAAAGGGCTGTTGCCATGAGTATCGCCCGCCGACTGGCTCTGTTGTTCCGCGCGAAGGCGAGCAAAGCGCTGGACCGGGCCGAGGATCCCCGCGAGATCCTCGACTACTCCTACGAACGCCAGACGGCGCTGCTGGCCAAAGTGCGTCGCGGCCTGGCGGACGTGGCGACCAGCCGCAAGCGCGTCGAACTGCAGATCGGCCAGGCCCAGCAGGCCGCGGACCGGTTGCAGGACCAGGCGACGCAGGCCGTGCGGCTGGACCACGACGACCTCGCGCGTGAAGCTCTGACCCGCCGCGCCGTGACGCTGACCCAGATCGCGGAGCTGCGCCCCCAGGCAGTGGCGCTGAAGTCCGAGGAGGAGAAGCTCACCGCGGCCGCGCAACGACTCCAGTCCAAAGTGGAAGCCTTCCGCACCCGCAAGGAAACCATCAAGGCCACCTACACCGCCGCCGAGGCGCAGAGCCACATCGGCGAGGCCGTCTCCGGGATCTCCGAGGAGATGGGCGACGTGGGCATGGCCATGCGGCGCGCCGAGGACAAGACCGCCCAGATGCAGGCCCGCGCCGGCGCCCTGGACGAGCTGATGGCCTCCGGCGCACTGGACGACGCCTCGTCCCCGATCGGGCACCGCGACGACATTCAGGCCGCTCTCGACGCCGCCAGCGGCCAGGGCAGCGACATCGACACCGAGCTCGCCCAGCTCAAGGGGCAGCTCGCCCCCAAGGTGATCACATCAGCGCAGCACGGGACGGAGTCGTCGTGATCATCCGCATCCTCAGCGAAGGCCAGTACGAGGTCGACGACGACCTGGTCGACGACCTGAACACGCTCGACGGCAACCTGCTCGACGCGATCGAGGCCGACGACGCCGACGCGTTCGGCCGCGCGCTCCGCGAGCTCCTGACGGCCGTCCGCCAAGCCGCACAACCGGTTCCCGACACCGCGCTCATCCCCTCGGAGTTCGTGCTGCCCTCCGAGGACGCCGACCTGGACGAGGTCCGGGGGATGCTGCGCGGCGACGGCCTGATTCCGGGGTGAGGACGATGCGAACCCGGTTCCGGCCGGATCACCGGCTCACCACCAGGATGGTGGTGACCATGTTCCTGCTCGGCCTGGTGTACGTGGCGTTCATCGCCGCGCTGGTCGTGCTGCTCGACTCAGTGATCATGGTCGTGGTGATCGCCGGGCTGTTCCTCGGCGCGCAGTACTGGTTCTCCGACCGGATCGCCCTGTACGCCATGCAGGCTCGCATCGTCACGCCGGAGGAAGCACCCGAGTTGCACGGCATCGTCGACCGGTTGTGCGCGACCGCGGACATGCCCAAACCACGGGTGGCGGTCGCTGACACCGACCTGCCGAACGCATTCGCCACGGGCCGCAGCACCCGGCGAGCCGTGCTCTGCGTGACAACCGGACTGCAGCGGCGACTGGACACCGAGGAACTGGAAGGCGTGCTGGCACACGAACTCTCCCACGTCGCCCACCGCGACGTGGTCGTGATGACCATCGCCTCCTTCTTCGGCGTCCTGGCCGGGCTCGTGGCCCGCTTCTCCTTCTACTCCACCATGTTCGGCGGCGGAGGGCGCCGAGGCCGCGACGGCGACAACACGTTCCTGCTCATCCTCCTGGTGATGGCCGTCTCCGCCGCTGTCTACGCGATCTCCTTCCTGCTCATCCGTGCCCTGTCGCGCTACCGGGAACTGGCCGCGGACCGAGCCGGCGCCATGCTCACCGGCCGTCCCTCCGCGCTCGCCTCGGCGTTGACGAAGGTCAGCGGCGAGATCCAGCGGATGCCGACCCGCGACCTGCGGGCCGCCGAGGCGTTCAACGCCTTCTTCTTCGCCCCCGCCCTGGGCTCCAGGATCAGCCTGTCCAGCCTCCTGTCCACCCACCCCACCCTTGAGCAGCGGCTGGACCAGCTGGCCACCCTGTCCACCCAACTGTGACCGGAGGCCCGCACGATGGGATTCCTCGACACCCTGCTCGGCCGAACGAAACCGGTGAAGCCGAACCTCGACGTGCTCTTCGCCATTCCTTCTGCGGCACTGACCGTGCAGGCCTCACTCGGCATGACGCCCACCGGGGTGGGCGCCGTCTGCTTCAAGGCCGCCGAAGGCGCCGCGGCCGAGCAGGCGCAAGCCGACATCCGCGCCCTGCTCGACCTCGACCACACCACAGAGATGTCGCTGCAGCACGACGAGTACGGCTACACCTGGATCACCTGCCATCAGTCCACGGTGGACCTACCGGCGCTCATGACACAACTGCACGCCGTCAACGCCACCCTCGCCGACGCCGGCTTCGGTCCCTCCCTGTTGTGCACCGTGGTGGGTTTCACCGCGCCCTCCCCTGCTCCCGCGAGCAGACTCGGGCTGGTCTACCTGTTCAAACGGGGAACCGTGTATCCGTTCGCACCGCTCGACGAGCAGCGGCGCGACACCGCACTGGAGATGAGAGTCCGCGCCGCACTCGCGGGAGAACTCCCTGTCGAAACCGACCTCGAACGCTGGTTCCCCATCTGGAACGCTCCCGTGCCCTAGGCACACCAACGCTGCTCGAAGCGACCGATTCGCCACCCCGCGGACGCGACCAGCCAGGTGACCACGAACAGGCCGATGATCAGGGCGACGGCGAACAGCGACATTCCCGCAGCCGTCACACCGAGGCCGACGCCGAACACACCGGAAGAACCGATGTCGTACCGCTGAGGTGCGACAAGCCGTACCAGCAAGCCCCATCCGAGCAGGTTGAGCAGCAGTACGCACGCAGCCATGCTCGCGATCGACCGGCGATCACCGCGGTCCCACCGGATCGATCGGCGAGGTGTGAGCGAGGGGCGTGGTCGGCATTCGTCGATCGGCCTGTGACAGTTCACTTCAGTGCCTGGCGAATCGTGAACGTGCTCCCGCTGTCGATGGAAGCGTGGATGGCGGACTCCGTCGCGATGTACACCTCGGAGCCCTTGGCGGCGAGCGCTGCAGGTGTACCGGCGATCCGGCCTCTCGCCGTCCACGACGCAGCGGAATCTTCGCTCACGTGCACAATTCCATCCGATGCGACACCAATGACGATGTCACCCTCAGACCAGTCGAGCAACGTCAAGCGTGGGCTGCCGCCAGCGGCGGCGAACGTCCGGCCTCCGTCCGTGCTGCGCACTACGCCTTGCTGCGTCGCGGCGAGGATGACGTCCGGATCAGTCGGGCTGATCGTGAAGTCGACCATCGAGACACGGCTGCGGGTGTCCCAGTCGCGCTGGTTCTCACTGATCATGATCTGGCCGTTCTGGCTGTTGTAGCCGTACACGCGGTTGTGCTTGACCTCCAACGAGTGGAAGTCCGCCGCGCCCGCCAGCGAGAGCGTCTGCCACGTCCGGCCCGCGTCCTTGCTCTCGATCAGCCCGAGGTGCGGTGCGGTGCCCGGTTCAGGCCGATCGGGATGACCGCTGCCGAGAAAGTGGTTGGCACCCACCACGACGAAGCCCATGGTGTCCTGCTTGCGGTCACCCACGCGCTCGGGAGGTTTGTCTGCGGGCACCGTGAAGACACCGAAGTGACTTGCTGCGTAAAGCATTCCGTCGGCGGGGTCGATGCCGAGGCCGTGCACGTGCGCGAGAGTTGCCGGAAGAACAGACGGGTCCTGAGTTGCCGGTGTGGTGGTGTTCGCACACGCGGTGGTGAACAACAGGATCGGGACGGCCAACTTCCACACGCGGCTCATGCGATCCGCACTCCATGTCCTTGCAGCCACGCCAACGGATCAAGCTTTCTCCCGGCCTGATCCCAGATCTCGAAGTGGAGATGCGGTCCGGTGGAGATGCCGCGGTTCCCGATCTGGGCGATCACCTGGCCGGCGCTGACCTTCTGTCCTTCGCGCACGGCGTAGCTGTTGATATGGCCGTACACGGCCGTGGTGCCGTCCGTGTGCTCGATCCTGACCCACAGACCGAAGCCGCTGGCCGGTCCCGCGTCTGTGACGACACCGTCCATGACTGACCTGATCGGCGTGCCGATGCTGTTGGCGATGTCGAGGCCGTAGTGCGTCGTTCCCCACCGGGGACCGAAGTTGGACGTGATCGTGCCCTGCGTCGGCGCGAAGACCTTGATCTTCCGCGCCTGCTCCGCGTCGTACTCGGCCTTGCGCCGTGCAGCCGCTTCCGCATCTCGCTGCGCGGTGAGGCGGAGACTTGTGTTGAGCCGCTCCACCTCGTCGTGGTCAGGCTGCTGGCGAACCCGCAACAGGTTCGGCCCGGCGTTGTCACCGCCCACACCGTCCACACCAGACAGGTTGGCCGACAGCAAAACTTGGCCCTGTGCCTGGACAGGCGCGTCCTTCGGTGCGGCGTCGAGTTGGAAGGCCGCCGCGGCGGCTCCAGCGGCGACGCCGGCTATCAACACGTGGGCCGACAGGCGTGTGGAACGGTGTGGCGTAACAGTTCGTGTGTGTCGGGACATCGAATCAGCCGACGATCCGCCGGGCACCGATGTAGTGGCCGTCACCGCGAAGCGAACGCACGTCCACGAGCTGCCCCTCGGTCGGCGCGTCCACCATCTTGCCTTCGCCCACATACATGGCGACGTGGTGGATCGCGGCCGGATTACCGGTGCCGTCGTCGTAGAACACCAGGTCACCTGGCTGGAGCTCGTTCTGGGCCACTGCTCTGCCAACCCGGTACTGGTCCACCGCCACACGAGGCAGCGTGACCCCAGCCGCCGCGTAGGCCCACTTCGTCAAGCCGGAGCAGTCGAAGGCACTCGGACCGTTACCGCCCCATTGGTACTGCGAGCCACGCTTGGACAGTGCTGCTTGCAAGGCGGTGTTGGCCGCACCGGGAGGCCCCAGATACGTTCCGGTGTCCTTCACCTGGCCGAACCCGAGGCCGACCTTCTGAGCCGAACTGAGGTTGTTCACAGCCTTGCGGAGCTCAGTGATGCGGCCGTCCAGGTCGGACTTGCGCTTCTTGACGTCCTCAGCGACAGCCGCCGCCTCGTTGGCCGCCTTCTCGGCACGCTGCTGAACGTCGTTCGCCTGCGCCACCGCGGCCGACAGCTTGTCCATCGACTCCGCGTTGTCGGCCGCCAGCACTTCCAGCGCGGACATGCGGTTGAGGAAGTCCTGCTGAGAGTCGCTGACGAGCAGCGCGGAGAGCCCGTTGAACCGTGCGCCCTGGAATGTGGACTCGGTGAGCACGTCGACCTGACCACGCAACTGCCCCTCGGCCTGCTTGGCCTGGTTCAGGTCCGCGCCGGCCTTGGTCAGCTCTGCCTTCTTGGCTTCGAGGTTCTCCTCAGCCTTGAGCACGTCGTCGTTGAGCTTCTCCGCCTGCTGGCTCAGCTCCTCGTACTGCTCGACCGGGTCGCCCGCGGGCTGGGCACCAGCCGAACCGGTGCTGCCGGCCACCGCCAGTACCGCCGCGGCCACCAGCCCACCTCGTGTGCCGAGCTTGAGTCGATGCGACGTCACGTCGCGTTACCTCCGTAGTCGGGAACAGGCCTCCCCCGATGCCTTGGCGCAAATTACGGCAACATCACGGCGTTGTCTACTAGCCAGCCTAGTAGTTCGCCGCTGTGACTCGGAACACGGCCGGCCCGTCATCCCCCATGCGACTTCGGCATTCACGTTTGACAGCGAACATGACGACGCATCACCACACCAAGTGGATCGTCCAGGGCAAACGTGGCATTACAGGTGATCATCCGTCCACAATGGACACGATTGAGCGATTCCCGCCCGTATCACGATCGCGATATGTTCGTAACCGTGCGGATCCAGACGACGACACTCCGTGGCGTCCGATCGACGGCGTTGGCCGTCGTGCTCGCCGTGCTGTCGTTTTTCGTCTTGAGCGCGCTCTGCTCCGCGGAAGGCCATGCTTCGGCCGGAGTCGGCCACGAACACGTGACTGACCCAGCACACAGCCACAGCCCCACGCATGACGCGGAACCCGCACCTTCCAACCATTGTCACCACGACCGCGAGCCTGTCCACCCCAAGGCCGCGCTCGACCGCGCTCTGCATCGCCCGGACGACACGGCGTGGACCGCGCAGTCCTCCAGCCACGACGTTCCGGCAAGTCTCGGCACCGAGACCTCTGCCGTCCCCAGTGGACTGGGCCCAGCTTTCTGGGCGGGCGCAAGCGGTCCTCCCAGACCGGGCCGCCGGCTACTGGTCCTCCTCAGCGTCGCGCGGAACTGATCAGCGCGCAGCAGTGCAGGCGAAACCCTCGCAACACCACCGGTTTCGCCAGTTCGTGCTGCCAGCGATCACCCTTTCGAACCACGCACAACCTTGAGGACACCATGCTCGTCACCCAGGGCCAGCCCGGCACGCTGGCCGTTCCTCCCGCACGCATGCTCACGTCGTCGTCCGCACCGCTGTGCCACAGCCCGGCATCGGTCGTCGGCAACACCCCGGTCCAGTGGATCGACGATCTGTCCGGTCTGTCTCCACACGGGTTCTGGGCCAAGCTCGAAGGTTTCAACCCTGGTGGCATGAAGGACCGCCCGGCGCTGCACATGATCGCCAAGGCTCGTGAACGCGGCGAACTGGCACCCGGTGGCACCATCGTGGAGTCGACCAGCGGCACTCTCGGGCTGGGGCTCGCACTCGCGGGCATCGTCCACGGCCACCCGGTCACCCTGGTCACCGATCCCGGCATGGAGCCGATCGTGCAGCAGATGCTGCAGGCGCACGGCGCCCAGGTCGATCTCGTCCCGGCTCCACATCCGACCGGCGGCTGGCAGCAGGCCCGGCGCGACCGCGTCGAGCAGATCCTCGCCGAGACGCCCGGCTCGTACTGCCCTGACCAGTACAACAACCCGGACAACGTGGCGGGCTACGAGTCGCTCGCGCTGGAGCTCGTCGCGCAGCTCGGCCGCGTCGACGTGCTCGTGTGCTCCGTCGGCACCGGCGGGCACTCGGCGGGAGTGTCGCGAGTGCTGCGGGAGTACTTTCCCGACCTGCGGCTCGTCGGGGTCGACACGATCGGCTCGACGATCTTCGGCCAGCCCGCACGGCCGCGCCTCATGCGCGGGCTGGGGTCCAGCATCTTCCCGCGCAACGTCGACTACTCGGCGTTCGACGAGGTGCATTGGGTCAACCCCGCGGAGTCCGTGTGGGCCTGCCGCAGACTCGCCTCCCGGCACCACGCCAGCGGTGGGTGGAGCGTCGGCGCGGTAGCGGTGGTGTCCAGCTGGCTGGCCCGCACCCACGACCCCGATGTGCGCATCGCGGCGGTCTTCCCTGACGGTCCGCAGCGGTATTTCGACACGATCTACAACGACACCTACTGCGCCGCGAACGAGCTCCTCGTGACGCCTCCAAAGCCGGATCCGGAGGAGATCACCGCCACGAGCGATCGCGAAGTCACCACGTGGACGCGCTGCGGGAATGTCGCGGACCCGATGAGGCTTCAGTCGTGACGAACATCGTTCGGCAGTTCCGGTCGTTCGATCGGCCGGTACAACTGCTGCTGCTCAACCAGTTCAGCATCAACGTCGGCTTCTACATGCTGATGCCCTATCTCGCCGTTCACCTGTCCGGCGAGCTCGCGCTCGCCGGCTGGGCGATCGGGCTCGTCCTGGGCGTGCGGAACTTCTCCCAGCAGGGGATGTTCCTGATCGGCGGCACGCTCGCGGACCGGTTGGGGTACAAGCCACTGATCGTCGCCGGCTGCGCTCTTCGGACAGCGGGTTTCGGCCTGCTGGGCTTCGTGGACACGTTGCCCGCGCTGGTCATCGCCTCGGCGGCGACCGGATTCGCGGGCGCGCTGTTCAATCCGGCGGTGCGCGCCTACGTGGCGAACGACGCCGGTCCACGGCGCGTCGAAGCATTCGCCTTGTTCAACGTCTTCTACCAGACCGGAATCCTGGTCGGCCCGCTCATCGGGTTGGTGCTGACCGGCGTCGACTTCTCGCTGACCTGCGCAGTCGCTGCCGTTGTGTTCGCGGTGCTGACCGTGTTGCAGATCAGGTCCCTGCCTGCACGCAAGGCCACGACTCGCACCGACAGTTCCGTGCTTCAGGACTGGCGCGGCGTGTTCGGGAACCGCAGGTTCGTCCTGTTCGCCGTCGCGATGATCGGTTCGTACGTGCTGTCCTTCCAGATCTATCTGGCACTCCCGCTGGAGGCACGCCGCGTCGCGGGTGACGGTGTCGCCGGCACCGTGCTGGTCGCCGCGTTGTTCGCCGTCTCCGGTGTGCTGGCGATCGTGGGACAGCTACGCGTCACCGGCTGGTTCAGGCAGCGTTTCGGCACCAACAGATCGCTGGTGATCGGGATGCTGCTGCTGGCGGTGGCCTTCCTGCCGTTGGCACTGCCCACGCCGTCCAGTGGACCGCTGCTGCTCGTTCCGGTGCTGTTGGCCGCGACACTGATCGCATTCGGCACGATGGTCGTGTTTCCGTTCGAGATGGACACGATCGTTGCGCTGTCTGGCGATCGGCTGGTCGCCACCCACTACGGGCTCTACAACACGGTGGTGGGCGTTGGCATCCTCGCCGGAAACCTGTTCACCGGCACCGCGCTCGACCTGGCGCGGGCAGCGGGGATACCTGCGGTGCCGTGGCTGGCGCTGACGGCGCTTGGATTGTTCTGCGCCTGGAGCCTGCGCGCACTCAACCGCGTGCCGGCAGTTGAACCAGTTGGAGCGCTGACCCGTACAAAGCAGTGATGCGACCTACTAGGTACGGTAGTTACATGGCTCCGGGCGCGCACGGCAGGACGACCCAGTGGGTCCTGCTGTGCGTGCTGTTCCTCGGTGTCGTCGGGATGCACCACGTCAACGTGAGCAACGACATGTCACCCACGCACGGGTCCATGTCCACGAACGCTCACCACGCGCCGCCGTCCGAGGACCCAGCACCGGAGCCGACGCACGAGATGTTGCACCTGTGCGTTGCCGTGCTGTGCGCCGTCGTATCGCTGCTGCTGCTCGTGTGGCTGCTGCTGCGCACCGCGCGCCCGATCGCGGGTCGCATCCTCGCGTCGGCGGCGTGGCCACGAGCTCCCGATCGACCGCCGCCCAGAGGCGGTCGCGACTTGCTCGGTTCCCTGTGCGTGCTGAGGTTGTGATCGGCCCGGTTTCCAGAGGCAAGTCACTTTCCCAGCACAGAAGGAAGAACCACCGAATGAGGAAGTCTCTGATCGTCGCCGGCTTCGCAACTGTCGCGCTGGTCGCCGGGTGCAGCAGCGGTAACGACATGGCCGGTATGCAGCACAACTCCACCGCTGCCTCGACCCCGGCTTCCGGCCAGCAGTCTGCGGACCACAACGATCACGACGTGCAGTTCGCCCAGGAGATGATCGCCCACCACCAGCAGGCGCTGGACATGGCCAAGATGGTGCCGGGCAAGAGCACGAACCCGAAGGTGACCGATCTCGCGAAGCGCATCGAGGGTGCGCAGGACCCGGAGATCAAGACCATGACGGCGTGGCTCTCCAAGTGGGGTGCCTCTCCGACTGCGTCGTCGATGCCGGGAATGGACCACGGCTCGATGGGCAGCGGCAACGGCATGATGACCGCCGAGGAGATGACCAAGCTCGGACAGGCCACGGGTGCCGAGTTCGACAAGATGTGGATGGAAATGATGATCAAGCACCACGAGGGTGCGATCACCATGGCCAAGACCCACGTCGAGAAGGGCAGCAACGCCGAGAGCAAGAAGCTCGCGCAGGACATCATCACCGCGCAGCAGGCTGAGATCACCGAGATGCAGGGGCTGCTGAAGTAGAAGCCACGAACGTTCAGGCCGGGGCAGAGCGATTTGACCCCGGCCTGAACGCTGTTCTCACCGAGTCTGGGGGAATTTCCTCGGCGAGGATGGCGGCTGGAACGGGGACCCCAGCCGTCGTCTACTATAGCGAATCGTAGTCAGGACCGGCTCTTCCTGCCGTATCCTCTCCGTCAGGAGGAACGATGCACGGACTTGGTGAGTTGGAAGCCGCGGTGATGGACGTGCTGTGGCGAGAGCAGCCGCTCAAGGTGCGCGATGTGCTCGACCGGCTCGAAACGGGAAAGAAGCTCGCGTACACCACCGTGATGACCGTGCTCGACAACCTGCACCGCAAGGGCTGGGTCACTCGCGAACTCGAGGGCAAGGCCTATTGGTACGAGCCGGCACTGAGCCGCGCCGAGGCAGCCGCTCGCACCGTCCGAGATGTACTCGTCTCGTCGGGTGATCCCGAAGCCGTGCTCATGCACTTCGCGCAATCGGCGACCGAGCGAGAGTCTGAGCTCCTGCGCCGAGCCCTGCCGAAGAAGAAGAGGTCGTCCGCCTCATGACGGTCGCGGTCTCGCTGCTGATCGGCGCGGCGCTGATGAGCTGGCTCGCACCCACGGTCCTGGCTCGCAGGGTCGTCAACGGCGGCGACCCACTGGTCGCGGTCGTCGCGTGGCTGACGTCGGCGGCGGCTGTGGCTCTCACCACGCTCGGGGGCGTAGTTCTCCTCCTTCTCCCGGACCACGGGTTCGGTGAGTCCATGCTCGCCGCGCTGGACAACTGCTGGTCCTCGGTCCGGCACGGCACTCCGCCCAGCGTCGAGGCTGTCAGCGGCGTCGTGGGCGCCTTGCTGCTGCTCGGTCTGTGTGTGCGCCTGGTCGTCGGCGCGGTGGGCAGCGCACGACGACGAGCGCGCAGACGTGCCGACCACCTCGCAGTGCTGCGCATCGCCGCACGTCGCGACGGCGAGACGTTGTGGCTCGAGCACGACGAGCCGCTGGCGTTCAGCCTCACCGGGCGCCCTGGCGTCATCGTGGCAACGGACGGCCTGGCCAAGGAGCTCACCGGTGCCCAGGTGGACGCCGTGCTTGCCCACGAACGCGCCCATCTGACCGGTCGCCACCACCTGATCGTCGCGGTCGGCGAGGCGATGGCCAGCGCGTTCCCGTTCCTGCCGCTGTTCAAGCTGGCACCCGGCATGCTGCGTGAGCTGGTGGAACTCGTCGCGGACGCGGCGGCTGTCCGGGAATGCGGCGCGGACGCCGTGCGGAGCGCCTTGCTGAAGGTGTCTCGCCACGGTGCACCGGGCACGGCTCTGGCGATGAGCGGCACCTCCATGGACGTGCGCGTCGAGCGACTGCTCGACGGGCCCGCTCCGGCGAGCCGACGCCGTCAGCTGTTCTCCTGCGGTCTGGCGGGCGTCACCGCGATGGTTCTTCCGGTTCTGGTCGCCTCGGGCGCGATGTTCGCCGTGGTGACCGTGGCCTGTCCCACCTGACGCGATCGCTCATCGATCGGCTGGCTGCAGCCGCGCCATCTCCGCCATGACCAGCCAGCGTCCGTCAGCTTGACGGCGCAGCGTGACGAACGTTTCGCGGAGCTGGCCATCGCCTGATCGCCACGTCGCCTTCGTGGTGGCAGCCGACTGCTCCTCGTTGCCGACGGCCACCTCCACGCTGATCACGACCGCCTTGCCGGTCGCCTCGACGACCAGCGAGCCACGCGGGTTGTCGGGGTTCTCGGGCGCGACGTACGGCAGTACCCGGCGGTTCGTACGGCCGATCTCATCCGGCTCAGCCGAGTGCGCGGCCTCGATGTAGGCCCTCGCCACGGACCGTGGATCGGCGAAGTTCGTGCCCGCCGCCGCTGACGGTGTGCCCGAGAGCGGGGCCGGCGGTGTTTCGCCTATCGCGGATCGAGCAGCAGGCCCGACAGGTTCCTCGGTCGTCGGCGGTGCTTGCGACGAAGGTGGAGCCGACGTGGCCACCGGTGCCTGCTCTCCGTTCGTGTCCCTGTCGATCAACACAGACACCAGCAGAAGGCCACCTGCAGCCAGTACGGCTAGCACAACGCCTCTTGGACTGCCGGATGCCATCGCGGTGCTCCTCGATCAGGCGGTGAAGCTGATGTGCAGGTGGTCGTAGTGACCGCCGGTGGGGTTGGTGACGTCGTACACGCCCGCGCCGGTGTACTTCTCACCCCACCCGCCCTGGTCGCCGGTTGCCGGGTCCCAGTAGCGCCCCTGCCAGATGATGTAGCGGACCTTCAGCGGGCCCGCGTAGGCCCGCGTCCAGGAAGCCATCCGCCAACCCGCCGCGAGCCGCTCTCCAGCGGGAAACACGCCGAACCGATCCGGGAAGACGTCGCAGGCCTTGCCGGTGGGATGGTCGCTGAACGGGGTCTCCGGTCGCGCGCCATAGCAGGTGACCGAGGCGATCTGCGGCCCGAACGCGCTGCGGATCTGTTGCAGCGCATGCGCGGTTGCCGCAGTGAGGCACCCCGCTGTCGTGGGGTCGTCGACGACGCATCCTGTCGGCGGCCCGGTGTAGGGCACCGGAGCGGGCAATCCGGCGAGATCCGCACCCCCTGGCACCGGTCCCCCGTCACCGGCGGGCGCGGTCTCAGCGGCGGCCCACTCACGTTCGTACTTGCGGATGTTGTCGAGGTAGCGGCGAATGAGAGACACACACTCATCACCACATCCCGCTTCCCCAGACTGAGGAATCCCTGTGCGGCTCAACAACACCCGGCCGCACCCGGCGATGTGGCACACGCTCATCGCGTCGTGAGGATCGAGTGACTTACCCGTCTGCTTGATGTGTGCGGTCATTCCGCGCAAGTTGCTGCACAGGAACTTGAGCCCGAGTCTCATGTGGATGGACGGATCGAAGATGTCCGCTCCGGACGGAGGTGGAACGCTCGCCCACGGCTGTCCGCCGAGGTTCTTCCAGTTCGCCTGATTGATCTGGAGAAGGCCGGCCGCACCGCCATTGCTGTCGTTGCTCCACGCGCCCGGCCGCCAGCCGGACTCGGCCTGCACTTCGGCGATCACCCGCAACGGGTTGAGCTCCGGGCAGTCCGTGGCGACGAACGACGTGATGATCGGAGCCACTTCTCGCGCCAGCGGCGGAATTTTGGTGATGTCGAAGGTGGCCTGCCCGGTGGTTGCGCCGGCGACGGCACCTTGGTTGCCGTTCTGGACCATGAAAGGCAACACGAAGACGAACTGAATCGCCAGGAAGGCCGCCAAGGCGACCACGCACACCGCCAGCACCAGGTGCGGCACCCTCATGAAGCCTCCTGCCGGACAACAACCCGTGACTTACTATCACGAGTAGTACATCCGGTCCACTAGGCCCCTACGGGTGAACAAGCGACGGTCGTGCACTCGCGCCGTCGCCACCGCACGACCACCGCGGTCGCGAGTACGGCCAGCGACGCCAAGGCGAGCAGCGGCTGCAGAGGAGCCCAGACGCCGAGCGCCCCGGACACGCCCAGCAACGCCATGACGATCTTGTTGCAGACCGGGCACCCGACCGCGAGTGCACTGAGCAGTGAACCGCCGTAAACGCGGGCAGATCCAGCACGGTCCTGCTGAACACCGGGCCGAATACCTGCCCATACGGCCGTGAGGGCCGCCGTGAGCACGAGCACGGGCAGTTCCCACCACCGAACCGGGGTCATGCGCGTGAACATCGAGTTGTCGATGACGTCGGTCGGCACACCGACCACGGCGGCACTCAGCACCGCGCCGGTGAGCGCGCGAGTCCAACTCCACGACCAGGCCCGCACCTGAGCGCCGTCCATCGACACCCCCGCCGTATCTACTATCTGAAATAGTAACCTACGAGGTGCGTGCAGCACGACAGAGAAGATTTCTTCCCCACAACACACCTGCCACGCCGATCACCAGCCACGCAACCAGAGCGGCGATCGAGCGCGGCGAACCGAGGTCCAGCACGGCATCCCCCAGCAGCGCGGCGACCAACGTGGTGGGCACGAGCCCGAGAGCAGTGCCCAGCGCGAACAACGCCGGACGCACGGCCGTCACCCCGGCGCCGTAGTTCGAGGCGGCGAACGGGATCACCGGCAACAGCCGCAGCACGAGAGTCGCGGCCAGACCGTTCTTCGCGAAGACTTCGTCCAGCGTGCGCAGGCAGCTGTCGCCGAGCCAGCGCGCCACGGCCTCGCGCCCCAGCAACCTGCCGATGCCGAAGGAGATCAACGCACCTGCGGTGAACCCGGCGATGGCGAGCGCTGCGCCGGGCAGGATGCCGAACAGCAGGCCGGAGGCGGTGGCGAGCACGGGCTTGGGGAAGAACACGGCGGTTCCTCCGGCACACAGCAACAGGAACGCGGCCGGAGCCCACGCGCCTGCGCCGCGGATCCAGGAACGGACCTCGTCCCCGCCAGGCAGATCCACCACGAACGAGATGACGACCAAGGCGACAACCAGCGCCAGAAGTGTGATCGCACGCACCTCACGCATGGACAACCTGCACTTCCGCCAGTTCGATCGTTTGATGGTAAGCGGAGCGGATCACAAACTGCGAAAGCAGGTAGTAGAGGGCGCGATCCGCATGACCCCCAGTGGCCGTCCCCTCTCCCTACTACGGATCTTCGTAGGTGCTGTGACATGCTGTTGCGCGATGAAGCAGCAGCTGCGCGAACGCCCGGCCGGCAGGCCGCTGGTCGCCAGGCTGGATCCGGTCGACGGCCGCTCAGCCCGGCCCACTCGCCGACGTCCCGTCCGAGAATGGATCGTGGCGGCGGTCGCCGTGCTCAGCCTCTTCGGACTCAGTGCCATGGCCGTGCGTGACACGTTGACGCCCCCGCCCACCGAGCAAGCAGCTCCGCCACAGGAGCTCGATCAACCCAGTGTCGTCGCGCACGACCAAGCCGGACACGCGCTCACCAACCGGACACCTCCCGCACCGAATCCTGATCCGAAGGTCTTCGATGCGCTGAAGGCATCCGCCGAACTCCCACCCGGTGGAGACTTCACGGTCCAGGGCGCGAGGAAGTGGACGGTCGTACCCGGCACCAGCCCCGCGGTAGGCGGAACGAACCGCGTCACCTACACCGTCGAGATCGAGGACGGCGTGCAGCTCGTCGGCGGCCCCGAGACCTTCGCCACCGACGTCAGCACGATCCTGGCCGACCCGCGCAGCTGGATCGGCGACGGTAAGCACGGCTTCCAGCGCATCGACTCCGGCAAGCCGGACCTGCGGATCAGGCTCACCTCGCAGATGACCACGCGCGACGTGTGCGGGTTCGCGATCCCGTTCGAGGGCTCGTGCGTCAACGGTGACAACGTGACGATCAACGTCGCGCGCTGGGTGCGGGGCGCGGTCTCGTTCCAGGGCGCTCTGGTGGAGTACAAGCAGTACGTGGTCAACCACGAGGTCGGCCACGGCCTGGGATACGACCACAAGTCCTGTCAGGAGAGCGGCGCGCTGGCGCCCGTGATGATGCAGCAGTCGTGGGGTATCTCGAACGACTACCTCGCCGCGCTGGGCACTGACCGGGTGAGCAAGGACGGCAAGGTGTGCAAGCCCAACGCCTGGCCCTATCCCACCGGCCAGTGATCATCACTCCACATAGGACAAGACGGCCATCATTCCTGCCTCACCGTGGTACACGTTGTGGCAGTGAGTGAGCCATTGACCGGGGTTGTTGGCATCGAAGTCCGCGATCAGTTCCCGGTTGGGCAACACGATCGCGGTGTCACGGCGAGGACCGATCTTGCCGTTCGCCCGCATCTGAAAAGTGTGACCGTGCACGTGCATGGGGTGGAACATCTGTGACTTGTTCCGCATCCGCAGCCGCACCACCTGTCCAGAGCGGATCGGCAGTCCGTCGGTCGGGTCGTAGACCTTGCCGTTGATCGTCCAGGAATACTGGTCGCCGGGCCCTTCCAGGACGAGATCGTGGGTCACGTCCGGCTCGCGCAGCGGCAGCGCAACGCTGTCCGTCGCACGGAGTGCGTTCATCTCCGGCACCACCAGCTTCGTGAGTTCCGCGGCGAGCGCTTCGCTGTCCGTTGACGCAGCTACTCCGGTGGACAGAGTGACCTGAGCGAACAGACCGCGGCCCTCGGCGAGGGCGAGCACGGGCACCGTCCGATCAGGCACGGTCACGACGCAGTCCAGCCGCTCGCCCATGCCCAGCAGCACGACGTCCAGCTCCACCGGCACCACGGGGAAGCCGTCCGCGTGGGTCACGGTCATCGGCACCCCTGGCACGCCGACCCGGAACACCGTGTCGGCCGCGGCGTTGATCAGCCTCAACCGGATCCGCTGCCCCGGCTTGGTGGCGAACGCCTGAGGTGCTTTCCACACCTTGCCGTTGGCCAGCACGTGCGGATAGATGACGTCGCCGGCGTCGCCCCCGAGCAGGTCGGACTTCGGCATGGCGGGCATGCCAGGCATCGAGCCGTGGTCCATGCCCGGCATGCCGTTCGCGCGCAGCTCGTCGAACACGGCATCCGGTGTCCGGCCGAGTCCGTCGAGCCAGTCATCGAGCACGACGACCAGTTCGGTGTCGTAGTTCCCGCCGTCCTCCGGATCCTCCACGATCAGTGGCGCGTAAAGGCCGCGGTCGAGCTGCACCCCCGAGTGCGGATGAAACCAGTAGGTGCCGGGGTCCGGTGCGGTGAATTCGTAGGTGAAGGAACCACCGGGCACGATCTCGCCCTGGGTGAGGCCCGGCACTCCGTCCATGTCGTTGCGCAGTGCAAGGCCGTGCCAGTGGATGCTCGTCGGCTGCGGCAGCTGGTTGCGCAGCTCGACGTTCAACAGGTCACCGCGCCTGACCCTGATCTCCTTGCCAGGAAGGTCCCCGTAGGACCAGGTGTTCGCCGTGATGCCGCCCAGGTCGACCTCTGCCTGGATGGCGGCGAGCTTGACCGACGTCCTGCGCGCACCCGCGATCTGACGGGCGCGCTCGGCGGCGGCCACCTTCGGAGAGTTGGGCCCGATCAGGGTTCCACCGCCGGAGGATCCGCCACTGCTCGCGCAGCCTGCGACGCCGGTGGCCACCGCGAGGCCGAAGCCGAACCGGAAGAGCTCCCGGCGGCCGAACGATGCGGGCTGAGTGGTCATGACGTCCTCCAGAGTCATCTACTAAGGTCCATAGTAGCTAACCCGGACCCGGCGGGTTGTCCGTCCTCGCTCTCCGATGCGTGCCCCAGGTCACATGAGATACCCCTACCCCGTATGACCACAGGCCCTTGCACACCCATACCCCCCTTAGGTATAAAGGTGGCAAGCGCCCGTCGTTCCCCCGGTCAGTTGCGGCCGGCCGCGCGACGGACCGATCGACAGGAGCGGTACATGCACGGCTACACCGACAACAAGGACGCTCACCTGCGGCGCTTGAAGCGCATCGAGGGCCAGGTGCGCGGTCTGCAGCGGATGATCGAGAACGACGACTACTGCATCGACGTGCTCACCCAGATCTCCGCGGCGACGCGCGCACTCCAGGCCGTCTCGCTGGGACTGCTCGACGAGCACCTGAAGCACTGCGTCAGCGAGGCGATCACCGAAGGCGGCACCAAGGCGGACGAGAAGATCGCCGAGGCCAGCAACGCCATCGCCCGCCTCGTCCGCTCCTGATTTCCCAGCCCCACCAGTACACGAGGAGTTCCCATGGCCGAGGCCACCTACACCGTCACCGGCATGACCTGCGGACACTGCGTCAGCTCGGTGACCGAGGAGATCAACCAGATCGGCGGCGTGCAGAAGGTCGACGTCGAGCTGGCCAGCGGCAAGGTGACCGTCACCAGCGACCAGCCGGTCGCGGACGACGACGTCCGCGCCGCGGTCACCGAGGCCGGCTACACGCTCGTCGCGAGCTGAAGGGGTCCGAGATGAACACCGCCACGAAGGTGACCGCCTACGCGGGCGTGCTGGCGATCGTCTTCGGCGGCGCCTGGGTTGCCGGCGCCGCTGTCGGTCCGTCCGGTGGCGCGACCGCGCCGACCGCGATGGACCACGGCGCCACGCAGTCCACCTCCAGCAACACCGGCGACAAGCTGCCGCCCGGTCTGTCCGTCGCTGAGAACGGCTACGTGCTCAAGCCGTTGCGCACCACCGCGAACGCCGGCGAGCAGCAGCCGTTCCAGTTCACGATCGGTACCGCCGACGGCGGCACGGTGACGAAGTTCGACGTGGAGCACGAAAAACGGCTGCACCTCGTACTGGTGCGCCGGGACGGTTCCGGGTTCCAGCACGTGCACCCGGAGATGGCCGCGGACGGGACGTGGTCGGTGCCGCTGACCCTGCCCGCCGCCGGCAGCTACCGGGTCTTCGCCGACTTCAAGCCGGAGAACGGCACCAAGACCACGCTCGGCACGGACATCCAGGTGTCCGGCAGCTACGAGCCGAAGCAGTACGACACCGACACACGTGAATTCACAGTGGACGGTTACACGGTCCGCCTCGACGGGGAGCTCAAGCCCGGCGCGGAATCCATGGTGACCACGACCGTCACCAAGGAGGGCAAGCCGGTCACCGACCTGCAGCCGTACCTGGGCGCGAACGGCCACCTGGTGGCACTGCGCTCGGCCGACCTCGCTTACCTGCACGTCCATCCGATGGACGCACCGGGCGCCGGTCCCGAGGTGAAGTTCATGGTCGAGGTGCCGACCTCCGGTCGCTACCGCCTGTTCCTGGACTTCCAGCACGAGGGCAAGGTCCGCACCGCGGAGTTCACCCTCGGCACCACCGGAACGGCCCCAGCCCCGTCCACACCGTCCACATCCACTTCCGCTCCGGCCACCCCGCCTGCCGACGACCACGGCGGTCACGGTGGCTGAGCCCGGCACCCTCGAGGAGGCGCGCTCCATGAGTTCACCGACAAGTGAGATCGAGCTGTCGATCGGCGGCATGACCTGCGCCTCCTGCGCCGCGCGGATCGAGCGCAAGCTGAACAAGCTCGACGGCGTCCAGGCCAGCGTCAACTACGCCACCGAGAAGGCCAGGGTCAGCTTCCCCGAGTCGCTGACCGCCGAAGACCTGGTGAAGGTCGTCGAGCACACCGGCTACACGGCCGAACTGCCCGCTCCCCCGCGGGCCGCTGAGAGCACGGAGAAGACCGAAGAGGATCCGACGCGCTCGCTGCGGCAGCGGTTGATCACGTCGATCGTGCTCACCGTGCCGGTGATCGCGCTCGCGATGATCCCGGCGCTGCAGTTCACCTATTGGCAGTGGCTGTCGCTCACGCTCGCCGCTCCTGTCGTGGTGTGGGCCGCGTGGCCGTTCCACAAGGCCGCGTGGACGAACCTGCGCCACGGTGCCGCGACGATGGACACGTTGATCTCGATCGGTGTCGGTGCAGCGTTCCTGTGGTCGCTGTACGCGTTGTTCCTCGGCACCGCGGGCACGCCGGGCATGACACACGCCTTCGAACTGACCGTCCAACGCATGTCAGGCGCCGGCAACATCTATCTCGAAGTCGCCGCGGGCGTGACCACGTTCATCCTCGCCGGCCGCTACTTCGAGGCACGGTCCAAGCGCCGCGCCGGTGCCGCACTGCGCGCCCTGCTCGAACTCGGGGCCAAGGAAGTCGCGGTGCTGCGCGACGGACGCGAGCAGCGCATCAGCATCGACGACCTCGAGGTCGGCGACCGGTTCGTCGTCCGGCCTGGCGAGAAGATCGCCACCGACGGCGTGATCGAGGAAGGCAGCTCGGCGATCGACGCGAGCATGCTCACCGGCGAGTCGGTGCCGGTCGAGGTCACCACAGGTGACGCGGTCGTCGGCGCCACGGTCAACGCGGGCGGGCGGCTCGTCGTCCGGGCCACGCGGATCGGGTCCGACACTCAGCTCGCGCAGATGGCCAAGCTCGTCGAGGACGCGCAGAACGGCAAGGCCGAGGTGCAACGCCTCGCTGACCGGATCTCCGCGGTGTTCGTGCCGATCGTGATCGCACTCGCCGTCGGCACCCTGGCGTTCTGGCTCGGTTCGGGCTCGGGTGCGTCGGCGGCCTTCACCGCCGCGGTCGCCGTGCTGATCATCGCCTGCCCGTGCGCACTCGGCCTGGCCACGCCGACGGCGTTGCTGGTCGGCACCGGTCGCGGCGCCCAGCTGGGCATCCTGATCAAGGGGCCGGAGGTGCTGGAGTCGACCCGCCGCG
This sequence comes from Lentzea miocenica, assembly GCF_033949945.1. Taxonomy (NCBI): domain Bacteria; kingdom Bacillati; phylum Actinomycetota; class Actinomycetes; order Pseudonocardiales; family Pseudonocardiaceae; genus Lentzea; species Lentzea miocenica. The sequence goes on along the minus strand of NZ_JAXAVW010000030.1, from coordinate 3,106 downwards.
TCGACACCGTCGTGCTGGACAAGACCGGCACGGTCACCTCCGGGCAGATGAGCCTGGTCGAGGTGCACGCCGCTGACGGTGCCGACGAGGAACTGGTGCTGCGTCTGGCCGGTGCGCTGGAGCACGCCTCCGAGCACCCGATCGCCAGGGCGATCGCCACGGGTGCGGCCGAGCGAGTCGGTGATCTGCCCGCGGTGGAGGGCTTCCAGAACCTGGAAGGCCTCGGCGTGCAGGGCGTCGTCGATGAGCACGCCGTCCTCGTGGGCCGCGCCCGGCTGCTCGAGGAGTGGAGCGTCCGGCTCGGCGAAGAGCTCGTCACCGCGAAGAAGGAAGCGGAGGACAAGGGCCGCACCGCCGTGCTGGTGGCGTGGGACGGCGAGGCGCGCGGTGTGCTGGTCGTGGCCGACACGGTCAAGCCCACCTCGGCCGAGGCGATCGCCGGACTGCGTGGCCTCGGGCTGCGCCCGGTGCTGCTGACCGGCGACAACGAGGCCGTCGCCAAGGCGGTGGCCGCCGAGGTCGGGATCGACGAGGTCATCGCCGAGGTCCTGCCCAAGGACAAGGTCGACGTCGTCAAGCGACTGCAGGCCGAGGGACGCGTGGTCGCCATGGTCGGCGACGGCGTGAACGACGCTGCGGCACTGGCCCAGGCGGATCTGGGCCTGGCGATGGGCACCGGCACGGACGTCGCCATCGAGGCCAGTGATCTCACGCTGGTGCGGGGTGACCTGCGGGCAGCGGTGGACGCGATCCGGTTGTCACGGCGCACGCTCGGCACGATCAAGGGCAACCTGTTCTGGGCCTTCGCCTACAACGTGGCCGCGCTCCCGCTGGCCGCGCTGGGGTTGCTGAACCCGATGATCGCCGGTGCCGCGATGGCGTTCTCGTCGGTGTTCGTGGTGAGCAACAGCCTGCGGCTGCGGGGCTTCCGCAGCGCGAACAAGCAGACCGTCTGACTGGTAGGCCGGCTCGCATGTCAGCGAGCCGGCCCATCAACACACTGAGGGGGTCAGTGATGCAGGACCGGTACGTCACCAGGGCGGGCGCGAAGATCGCCTACGAGCTGACCGGACCCGGACCACTTCTCGGCTACGCGCACGGTGTCTTCCTGAGCCGCGCGGCGGTCCGGCGGCTCCACCTGCTCGACTTCGACGCCCTGGCGAGAGGTCGGCAGCTTCTGACCTATGACCAGCGCGGCCACGGGCACTCGACCGGCCGCCCGATCGCGGACGACTACCGCTTCGAGAACTTCACCCTCGACCTGCTCGCCCTGCTGGACGAACTGGACCCGGACGAGCCGATCGACTTCATGGGCTCCTCACTGGGCTGCGACGTCGCGTTGCGCGCCGCCATCACCGCGCCCGAACGTTTCCGCCGCCTCGTCCTGATCATCCCGCCGGTGGCGTGGGAGGAAGGCCCGAACCAGGCGCGGCAGTGGTACACCGACAGTGCCGAGACCATCGAGTCACGCGGTGCCGCGCACTGGCGGCAGGAGTGGGCGCGGAGGGAACCTCTGCCGATCTTCGCCGACTACCCGGCCTTCGACCTGACCCCGGACATCCCGGACGAGCTGCTCGCCCCGATCCTGCGCGGCATCGGCGAGTCAGACCTCCCGGCACCTGAAGAGATCGCGGCGCTGCCTCACCCGGCGCTGATCCTCACGTGGGACACCGATCCATTGCATCCGGTGTCGACGGCGGAACGGCTTCATGAGTTGCTGCCGAGTTCAACCCTGCATGTCTCGACGACCGTCGCCGACGTGCAGACCTGGACGAACCGCATCACTGACTTCCTGGCTGATTAGGCCGATGGCACGGGTCAACTCGTGACGTCCGGGCTGGGCAAGGCAGTCGCGGACCGTCAGCTCAGACACGCCGATGAGCCAGCAACACTCCGCTGACCACTCCCACCACGAGAAACAGCACACCGATCAACGACACCACCAGCGCCTGCACACCGACGGCCTGGTCAAGAGGTTCAGCCTTCCTCAGCACATAGCCCGTGAGAAAGGTGAAGAAGGCTGCGGTCATCAGTCCAAAGTGGACCATAGCCAGGCGAAAAGTCTTGGTGCCCGCGGGAATCGACAGCGAATCGAGGAACCCCGCCACCGCGGCGGCACCCGCGGCCAACAGCCCCCACCCGATCAGCGAGGTAGCCGCTCGAACATGTGACGCAGGGTCAACGGCCGAGCGGGACGCGAAGTCCAGGACAAGGCTCACCAACCAGCAGCTGACCGGGAGAAGCCCGACCACCGCATGCGGTCTGGTGTGCCGCCGCCACAGCCGCGACCTGGTCATGTCCGCATTGCCGTCAATCCACACGCGAGCAAGCCTATCTACTCATCAGTAGAAAGACGGCCGACCTACGACGGCCCTAGACGGCATCTTCATCAACCTCGGGCAGCGTCTTCCGGTCGATCATGCGTGCCACGAGGCTGTCGGGCATGTCGGCGCGCCCAGGGCCGCCCGCTGCGATCCACGCGAGGATGTCCTGTGTTGCCTCTTCACCTAGCACTCCACCTAACCAGACAGGACGGGCGCCTTGCGCACGCGCCGGCGGCGCAGGCCGAACGACAACGACGTTGGAGTAGTCGCACGAGTCGAGGCAGTTCGCGACGCTGACGTTCTCAACCCCGACACCCTTGCGCAACGCGCTCAGCTGACTTTCGTGGTCGATGCCGGGATGCTTCTCCGCGGTGCCACAGCAACAGCCACGACACACGGTCAGCTTGCTCGAGTAGCTCACATGATCTCCAGGTCGAAATGTCGCGGCCACGGATGCTACCTGCGGGTTCAGGCACACCGCCGCTACAGTCCGTGGTGACCACGCTCACCTTTGGTTGAGCCGAAAACATACGATCAAGGGCAGTACTAAGCCTCTTAGTGGACTAATCGATCCACGTTCCGTAACCTGGCCGCGACCTTCAGGCCCGTAGTGATCTGTTCGGGTCTCCAACCGGGGTCGCCGCACCACACAGGGCGACGACCTCCGCGATAAAGGAGGAACACGCGACGTGGTGTCGCCCCTCTCAAGGCGCACGGTCCGTGGAGCGGTAGCGGCTGCAGCCGTGGTCGCGGCGGCGAGCCTTGCTCCCGCCTCCGCAGAC